>NZ_JRMM01000060.1:0-24041 GCF_000972905.1 Mycobacterium sp. UM_Kg27 | reverse complement strand
GATGTGTATAAGAGACAGGCACCGTTGGGGCCGACGACACCGATCTTGGCGCCGGGCAGGAAGTTCAGCGTGACGTCGTCGAGGATGACTTTGTCGCCGTGTGCTTTGCGCACCTTCTTCATCGTGTAGATGAACTCAGCCATGCCGGGGTGTCGCCTCCTGGTCTCGCGAATTTGCTCGCCAACCATCCTAGGGGGTCGCCCGGCAGGGCCGTCGGCTGCTGTCAGGGCGTCAGAGCTATCCCGGCCATCTCGGCCATCTCGTCGCCGGCGCCGGATTCGCCGTCGGCGCAGTCCGGGCCGTCGGCCTCGGCGCTCGGAGAAGTCGCCGTCGGACACTCCGGTCCGGCGGCAATGATCTTCTCCACCCGGGCCGCACATCGCGCCAGGTTCGGGCCGACCGCCGTCGCGCGCAGCTCCACCGACGATCGGCGATTGCCGTCTTTGTCCTCGTATTCACTGGTGAATACGTCTCCGACCACGATCACCGGCAATCCCTTGCTCAGTGACGCACCGACGCCGGTGACCAACCGGTCCCAGCAGGTGACGGTCAGGTACAGCGAGTTGCCGGGCTCCCAGTTCCCGTCGGCGCCGCGCTTGCGCGAGTTGCTGGCGACCCGGAATTTGATCAGTTCGTGCTCCCCCACCCGGCGCCGGATCGGGTCGGTCACGACGTTGCCGATGATGGTCAACGGGGTTTCATACATGGCACGTTTTCCTTCCTGGTTGCGGCGGACGTGATCAGCCCGCTCATGCTGCACCCATTGAGCCCGCCGGCCCCGACAACGCGACGGCTCGGGCGGTTGCGTGCAGCGGCAACTGTGGAAGAAGTGCGATTTGGGGATAGCCGAGGCAGGTGTCCTACACCCGCGGCTTGCCGACGTTAACCGGCGCGTTCCAATTCGAGAATGTGATCACCACCGACTCGTCGTCTCCGGACCCCAGTTTGAGCGCAACCAGGTGATGATCACCGGTCTCCTCGATCCAGACCGTGCATGAGGTCCGTTTGGTGGCCGTCAACTGCGGCACGATCTTCTTAGCCGCGCGCGCAGACACCTGGCCGCTGATCCGGACGGTGTGCACTTCGTCTGTGCCGAGCGCGATCGTCTCGCGGCCCTCGACCTCCGGGTCGAAGAAATCGGTCAGCATGTCGGCGAGCCCGGTATCCGGGCTCAGGATCGAGGCCACGTCGAAGAAGTTCGTGGCCGGCCCGTAGTCGATCCACCGGCCATCATCTTGCGACACGTAGAGGTCTCCCCCGAACACCACGAACTCCACGTAGGCCGGAGCCCCCCGGTATTTGATCTTGGCGTAGCCCTTGGCGGCCTCGGCAGGCTGCCTGGTCACGTCGCCGTCGAGCGCGGTGATCGCCATGTTCTCGATGCCGCTGCTCGCCGACAGACTCAGGTGCGCGCTGTCGACTCCTGCGGTGGTGGCGCTGGACTCCTTGAGAATCGCCGCGGCGCTCGGCAGTGGCTCACTGGCCTTCTTCGAAGACGGGGGCGACGGCTTCGATGAGGTGGCCGGTTCGGTAGCCGACGATGGTTCGGGCGGCGACGTCGTCGACGCGGAGGTCGATTCGGTGGCCGATTGGACTGTCGGCGTGACGGCAGACGACGAAACCGACGGCGCGGTTGGAGCGGTGGACGAGCAACCGGCGACCAGGGCAGCAGCGGCACTCGCGATCGACAGTACGGCGGGGAGCCTGCGCATGCCCGCCATGCTAGGTGCCCTCGGACCGGCGGACCCGGCAAGGGGGAACCGCGCGGCGATGGAACCGTTGGTATACGTTGCTTGCGGTGGATACCAAAGGCCAGTCCGGCAGCGGTGCACACACCGACCGCAGCACATGGGCACGCGACGAAATCCGGGTTTCGAACCCGAAAGCCATGCGACGCTCGATTGCCGGCACCGCTGTCGGCAACTTCATGGAGTGGTACGACTTCGGCATCTACGGCTTCCTCGCCACCACTCTCGCGCAGGTCTTCTACCCCGGCGACAGCTCCAGTGCGGTGGGCCTGATCGCCACGTTCGGCACCCTGGCCGCGGCCTTCGCGGTGCGGCCGTTCGGCGGGATATTCTTCGGCGCACTCGGTGACCGCATCGGCCGCAAAAAAGTCCTGATCATGACCGTCTCGCTGATGGCGATAGGCACCACGATCACGGGACTGCTGCCGTCCTACGAGGCGATCGGGATCTGGGCTCCGGTCCTGCTGATCATCACCAAGCTGATGCAGGGCTTCTCCACCGGCGGCGAGTACGTCGGCGCGATGACCTATGTCAGCGAACACGCCCCGGACCGCACCCGCGGCGCGCTGACCGGATTTCTGCCGTTAGGCACCTTGGGCGGCTACATCACCGGCGCCGGCGTGGTCACCCTGATCCAATCCCAACTGCCGGTGTCCGACATGTTGCACTGGGGCTGGCGAGTCCCCTTCCTGCTGGGTGTGCCGCTGGCCATCGTCACGCTGTACATGCGGTTGCGCATCGATGAATCACCGGCCTTCGAAGAGCTGGAACAGGCCGGTGCTGACAACTCGGTGGCCAGCGAAACCGGGTGGCAGCAGTTCCGGCAAACCGTCGTGGGACACCGCAGCGGTCTGCTGATCTGCATGGGCCTGGTGCTGGCGGAGAACGTCACCAACTACATGCTCACCGGATACCTACCGACGTACTTCAAGCAGGTCGGCAGTATCAGCGGCAGCCGCGGGCTGACGATGATCGTGGTGGCGCTGGTGATGATGTTGGTCGTCGTGATGCCGCTGGCCAGGTTGTCCGACCGCATCGGCCGCAAGCCGCTGCTGTGGACCGGCAGTGCCCTACTGATCTTCGGCTCGGTCCCGGCGTTTCTGCTGATCCGCCACGGCGGCAGCTATCCGATCCGGTTGCTCGGTGTGCTGCTCATCGGGCTGATGCTGGTGTGCTTCAACAGCACCACACCGTCGACGCTGCCAGCGCTGTTCCCCACCGCGGTGCGCTTTTTCGCGGTAGCCATCGGATTCAACATCTCGGTCTCGTTGTTCGGAGGTACCACCCCGCTGGTCGCCGAGACGCTGGTCTCGGGAACCGGCAACGTGATGGTGCCCGCCTTCATCCTGATGGGGGCGGGTGTCATCGGCGCGATCACGGTGTGGTTCACCCCGGAGACGGCCGGCAAGCGCCTGCCCGGGTCGGGACCGTCGGTGGCCACCGAGCAGGAGGCCAGTGCCATCGCCGAAGCGGGGCTGCGCGAATAGACCAAGTCGATCGATTCGGGCACCGGCCGTGGTGATCAGTCCAGACCGACGAGCTCCGCGGAGATGCGCCACAGGCCGTCGATGAGCTTGGGGTCGCGGGCCTGTCGGTTCTCGCGGCCGTTGGCGCGGTGCCGGTCGAAGTAGACGCCGTTGATCGCGGGGTCGGCGCCGCGGTTGGCCAGTTCGATCAACGGCGCGGCGCCCTGGGCCGGGGTGATGGCCGCGAGGTGGCGCAGCGGGGTGCGGTAGAGCAGGCCGACAAACCAGGAGTCCCGGCCGAAGCTCGTCGCGACCGGACCGGGATGCACTGCGGCCGAGATGATCGCGTCGTCAACCCAGCGCTGGGCGATGCCGCGGGTGAACAGGATGTTCATCAGCTTGCTGGTCCCGTAGGCCCGCGGCTCAATGGCACGCCGGCGCCGATAGTCCAGGTCATCGAGGTCGACGTGGCCGAACCGGTTGCCGACGCTGGAGGTGTTCAGCACCAGCGCGCCGCCGGCGGCGGCCAGCCGGTCGCGCAGCAGGTTGGTCAGCAGGAACGGCGCGAGGTGGTTGATCCCGAAGTTGGGTTCATGTCCCTGGGCGGTACGTTGCCCCGGCGCGAACGTTCCGCCCGCGTTGTTCAGCAGAACGTCGATGGTGCCGACCTGTTCGCGGATCTGTTCGGCCAGCGCACGAACCTGGTCGAGATCGGCGAAGTCAGCGGTCAGGGCGGTGGCACCGGCGTCGGCGGCGACCGGCGCCAATTTCTGGGCCGAGCGGCCGACGACTACGAGATTGACCTCCGGTCCGGCCAAAGCACGCGCTGCGACAGCGCCGATGCCGTCACTGGCGCCGGTGATCACGATCGTTCGGGGTGAGGTCACTGCAGGTTCTCCTTCGATTCGTCACGGTCAGATCGCGTCGGCGGGTCGCCGCGCCGGGCTCACCCGTCGCGGCGGGCCATCTCCGCCAGCATCGCGTTGTAGGCGGCCAGGTCGGCGTCGTCATCGCGTTCGGCGGCGCGGTCGAGACGCTTGGCGATGCGCCGGTCACTGCGATGCCACTGCACCAGCAGTGCGATCATCACCATGAGCAGGGGCAATTCGCCTGCTGACCAGGTGATGCCGCCGCCCAGGTGCTGGTCTCCGGCCAAGTCGGTGTGCCAGGGCAGGCCCAGCGCACCGTAGAACCACTCCCCGAGCACCTTGTGCATCCCCATCAGGAAGACCCCGAAGAAGCCGTGCAGCGGCAGCGAGGCGAACACCACCGCCAGCTTGGCCAGCGGTGAGATGGGCCGGGGAGTGGGGTCCACGCCGATCACGACCCAATAGAAGAGGTAGCCGCTGAGGATGAAGTGGATGTTCATCGCAAGGTGCCCGGCGTGACTGCCGGCGATCGAGTCGAACAGGCTGCTGAAGTAGAGCCCGTAAAAGCCGACGACGAAGATCACCGCCGCGACGATCGGATTGGTGAGGACCCGCGAGACCCGGCTGTGCAGCGCGGCCAGTAGCCATTCCCGCATTCCTGGCGGTTCGCCGCGACCGGCGACCGGCAGCGCGCGCAGCGCCAGCGTGGTCGGTCCGCCCAGCACCAGCAGGATCGGCACCAACATCGACAGCAGCATGTGCACCGCCATGTGCATGCTGAACATCGCCGGCATGTAGCGACCGGTGCCCGACGAGGTGGCGAACAGCAGGGTCAGGCAGCCCAGCATCCAGGCGATGGTGCGGCCCGCGGGCCAGGCGTCACCGCGGCGGCGCAGCCGCAGCACCCCGGCCAGATACACGCCGGCCAGGACTATCGCGGCGGTCCCGAAGACCACGTCGTATCGCCAGTCGAACAGGATCCGGGCCACGGTCGGCGGGCCGGCGAAGTCGTAACCGATCTTGACCATCGGGACCGACGGGTTGAGCACCGTCGGCGGGGGCGGCGGAGTGCGGCCCAGTCCCACCGCAACGCCGAAGGTCAGCGCGAAGACGACGGCCTCGGTCAGCGCCAGCCGGATCAGCGGGGCGCGTTTGCTCGGGTCTTCCTGCAACGCCGCCACTCCGCGGCGCCGCTGCCAAGCACCGAGGCAGCCGAGCACACACAGCGCGACGAACTTGGCCACTACCAACTGGCCGTACGGCGTGGTCAGCAGGTCGGCAGGGGCCAGCCGAACCAGCGCGTTGAGCCCACCCGACAGGCCCATCGCCACGAAGCACCACAGCGCCACGGTGGAGAACCGCCGGGCGGCGAGGTCGGCGTGTTCTCCGCCCCGAATCGCGTGTACCAGCAACGCCAGTAGACCGCCGGCCCACAGGCCCGCGGCGATCAGGTGGATGAGCAGGCTGTTGGTGGCCAGATCGTGTGACCCGCCGGCGGCCGAATGGCCGGTCAGCCCCAGCGGGATCAGGGTCAGCAGCGAACCCGCCAGCAGCACCGGTGTCCAGGACCAGCGCAGCACGGGCAGGCTCGCCAGCGTCACCACCGCGGCCAGCAGCGCGGTCCACCGCCAGGCCGACGCGGTGTCGACCAGCCCAGCAAACGACCAGGCCGTCGCCGGGTCGAGGAACTCCGACAAGGGGTGGCCGGAGACATCGGAGATGGTCAGCGGAACCAGCAGTGCGGCACACACCGCCCAGGCTCCCGACGCCGCGGTTCCCAACCGCAGCGCACGGTAGCCGGCAGCGTCGAGCACCCCGCTTTGCTGCGGCGGCACCAGGAACGCCGCGAGCAGAAACGATCCCACCGCCAGCACTGCGGCCATCTCGCCGGCTGCCCGCACGAATGGCAGCCCCAGCGTGGTCACGGGTCCCGGGTCGGGCAGGCCGGTCGCGGTCAGGGCGTCGGCCAACGACAGGGCCCCGATCCCGGCGGCGATGCACCCGGCCAAGATCGCCAGCGCGGCCAGCATCGGCAGCACGATCGCAGCGCGGCCGCGGGTTGCCGAAGTAGCCGTCATGGCTCCCAGCGTATGGTGCGCGCCAGCCGCGCTGCATACCAGGCGGGCGACGTTGCGGCGCGCCTGCTACCTGCTCAATCCCCGCCAGTGGCGTCGCACCTCCATGTCCCGGGCGGCAAATGCCTCCCGGGCGATGCGGGCGATGTGGTCGGAGTCCTGCAGGATCCCTCGCAGTTCAGCGCGGAACGCCTTGCGGCGGCCGGCCAGATCCGGCGCGGGTTCCAGCAGGCCCTGGTCGGCGAGCACCTGACAGGCGGTGGCGAACAGCAAGGTCGACACCGATTCGCTGCTGCGAACGCGCCCCTGCGCCACGTACTGGCGACCGACCCCTAGGGCCAACTGCGTCAGTTCGTTCTCGCCGATGTCGTCCGGTGCGTCGCAGAGCACATCGGCGACGATCGCGTAGGACTCGAAGAACACCCGCAGCATGACGTCGGAGGTCACCGGACTCTTTTCGGACAGAATGCCGTCGATCTCGGCGCCACCGGCGCCCACCCGCTGCTGCCAGTCACCGAACCAGGACATCTCCTCGGCGATGTTGTCGCGGAAAGACGCTGAATCGGCGAAGTAGAAGTCGAACTTGAGCAGGTCGCGCAGCCGCATCGCCTGCGTCCAGAACGCGTCCAGCCGGTCGCCTTCACCGCGGCCGGCGTGCGCCAGGGCCAGTTCGACGATCGACGTCTCCAGGAAGGCGTGGATCACCGAGTTGCGGTAGAACGACGCGGCGTGCTCGTCTTCGGGGGCGATCCGCCACACCGACTCTCGTCCGCCGTCAACACGGGTTACCGGGTGCCCGTTGGATAACGCATCCACCGCTGCGCGTACCCCGTCGCGGCTGCGCAGCCGCAACCCGCTGTTGGAGATCGGAGTCTGCTTGCGTTCCAGGTAATCCAGGCCGGCCTGCAGCGAATGGTGGATCTGGTCCAGCGTCAACGCCAGCCCGTGCGTAGTCAGCAGCAACGCTGACACCAGGCCGGTCGCGCTGATCGGGGTGACACGCTGGATCCGCCAGGCCACCTCGATGGCCATCTTCTGCATGGCCAGCCGCTTGGCATCCGGATCAGTGGCAGCCGCACTGTCGGGGGCACCCAAGTACTGGCGCATTGATACGGCCTCGGGGAAGCGCACGTATATCTTGCCGTAGTTGCGTTCGCCCTGCGCCTTGATGAAACGGTAGAGCCAGCGGATCCCCTCGGGGGTCTTCTCTCCGCCGCGGGCATAGGCGGCGTACTCGTCGGTCTCATGCAGTTGGTCAAAACTGATCGAAACACCCTGCAGCAGAACATCTTCGGTGCGGTTGTCCAGGTAGGCATCGGCGACGTAGGTCATCAGCCCGAGCTTGGGGGGCAGCATCTTGCCGGTACGCGACCGGGTGCCCTCGATAGACCAGCTCAGGTTGAACCGCTTCTCCATCACGTAGCCGACGTACTCCTTGAGCACGTATTTGTAGAGCGGGTTGTTGCCGATGCTGCGGCGGATGAAGATGACGCCGGAGCGGCGCAGCAACGGCCCCATCAATCCGAACGACAGATTGATACCCGCGAAGACGTGGACCGGAGGAAGCCGGTTCTCCTGCATCGCCACCGGCATGACCGCGCCGTCGATGTAGGACCGGTGGGAGAACAGCAGCACCGCGGGGTGATTCTCCAGCGCGGTGCGCAGGGCGGCGACCTGATATTCGTCGTAGTCGATCTCGGGATCGAAGCCGCGGCTGAGCATCCGGGTCAAGACGGCGACCAAGTCGACCGAGACCCGACTCCAGCCGGTGGACAGCTCATCGAGCATCTTGCCGGCCTCGTCGACGGTGGCGCCCGGAATGGCGTCCAGTCCCTCGCGGAATCGGGTGGACGCCAAGATCTCCGGTTTCACCAGCCGCGGGGACTTGTATTGCGGGCCCAGGATCCGGTTCTCGGCGCGCTCCAGCGCCAGCACTGCGCGGCGCGTGACGAAATGCGCGAAGTCCCGCGGGTTTTCCGCGACGGTGTTTTCACTCCACTGGCTGCGCAGGTCGGCGACGCTGGCCGGCTCACCCACCACGACGCGGGCCAACGACGACTCGGTACGCAGGATCTGGCGCTGTTGGCGTTCGCTGGGCCGATACGGATTGCGGCCGGGCAGCAAGGCGGCCACGCGCTTCAGGGCGGACGCTTCAGCACGGGGCATCCAGAACACCCGCACCGGCAGGATCGACCGCCGCTCGTCGCGCTGGAGGTGGCCGACCAGCCGAGCCATCGCACCGGACGAGCGTTGCGACGGGTCGAGTTCCAGCAGTTCGATGCGGTGGTCGGGGCGGCCGTCCCGGTACCGTTCCAGCCACTCGTGAACGAGGTCGGCCTCCACCGGCGACTTCACGTAGGCCAAGACCAGGGTGTCGAAGGGTGCGGTGGCCTCCGCGGGATCGCTGGCCGGTGATGTCGTCACTGCTCCCCCTTCGGGGCCGGCGGCTTCTTGGCCGGGGCTTTCTTGGCCGCAGCCTTCTTGGCCGGCGCCTTCTTGGCGGCAACCTTTTTAGCCGGGGTCTTCTTGGCGGGGGCCTTCTTGGCGGGGGCCTTCTTGGCCGCCGGCTTGGGTGACCAGGCCGGCAACTCGTCGACCGGCCAGTCGGCCAGGGTGTCCAGGTACAGCTGCCGGACCTCCGCGATCCGCTCGGGCAGCGTGTCGACCGTCCAATCCTCGACCGAGATCGCCGGGAACACCGCGACGTCGACGGTGCCCGGGTGAGCGCTCATCGAGTCGCGGGCCGCGACCACCTCGGCGTTGCGGATGATCACCGGCACGATCGGTATCCCGGCCGCCATTGCGAGCCGGAAGGGTCCCTTCTTGAACGGGCCCACCCCGGTGGTGTCGACCCGAGTGCCTTCCGGCGCGATCACCACCGACAAGCCGCGCTTGGCACGTTCTTCGACCTGTTGTAGCGACTCCACGGCCGCTGCCGCGTCGTCCCGGTCGATGAACACCATCTCGGTCAGCTTCCCCAGCGGACCGGCGATCGGGTCTCGCTCCAGTTCGCGCTTGCCGACGCTGATCCAGTTGTCACGCACCAGCGAGGCTGTGATCACCGGATCGACCTGGTTGCGGTGGTTGAAGATGAACACCGCCGGCCGGGTTGCGGTGAGATTCTCTTTGCCGATCACGTTGAGCCGCACGCCATTCAGACCAAGCAGCACCTGCGGGAACAGCGCGGTAAAGAAGTTGACCCCGCGACGGCGGCTGCCACTCAGTAGGCCCAGCCCGATCGCGCCAGCGCCCACCGGGACGATCGAGCTGAGGCCGGCCAGGTTCCGCAGTTGGCCGACGACTCCGCTGCCGCGGCTGCTGAACTGCAGGATCGGCCAGCCGCGCTTGCGGGCGACCGAGGCCATCTTGCCCTCGGGGTTCGTCGGTCGCGGATTGCCGACCAGATGCATCAGCGCAACGTCTTCGTCCCCGTCGGCGTAGAAGTAACTGTCCTGCAGGTCGATGTCGTGTTCGGCGGCGAACTTCTGCACCGCGGCGGCCTTGCCCGGCCCCCACAGGATCGGTTCGACCACCTCGCCGGTGAGCACCCCGTCCTCGTCGGTGACGAAGGCGTTGGTGAGCGTGTTGGCAATACCCAGGAAACGGGCCACCGGTTCGACCTGGATGGTCAGCGCCGAAGAACTCAGCACGACGGTGTGCCCACGAGCCTGGTGGGCTCGCACCACCGCACGCATTTCGGGGTAGATGCGCTTGGCGATCTTCTGCACGAACAGCCGCTCGCCGATCTCATCGAGGTCACTGATCGAACGGCCACGCAGTGCCGACGACGCGGTCTTGATGAGCTCCTCGAACTCGATGCGGCCGAGCTGATGGTTGAGCCCGGCCTGGATCATGCCGAATAGCTCCCCCAGCCCCATGTCGCGGCTCCGGAATCGCTCCCGGGTGAGGATCACGGCGGTGAAGCCGGCCACCAGGGTGCCGTCAAGGTCGAAGAACGCGCCGATCTTGGGCCCTGGCGGGCTCGCCGCGATCTCAGCCACCGATCCGGGCAGCCGCATGTCGCGCGGCTGCCGAGGCTTCGAGTCGTCGGTCATGACGCGTCACCGTCCGAGAAGGAGGCCGGCACGCAGCGCGGCGCGGGATCTCCGGCGAGCGCCAGCACTTCGTCGAAGCCCGCCACCAGACAGCTGGCGAACAGCCTCTCGTCGCGGACGGCTGCGCGGTCGTAGCGGACCGTGACGGTGCACTCGCCGCCGCGGGAGATCAGCACCACCATCATCGCGACCCCCGGCAACGGACCTATCCCGTAGTGCCGCAGCACCTTCGCACCCGCGATATAGGTTTCGCCGGGATAGAACGCCACATTGCTGGCCTGCACGTCGGCGTTGACCACCGACTCGGTCATCTTCTCCAGAACCGGGGATGGGAAGACGCTCAACAGCGGCGCGATGGAGCCGAGCACGTCCATCGCCGGCTCGTCACGGCGCTGGGTCATCTGCGACCGAATCCGCTTCATCCGCTCTACCGGGTCGGCGACTCCGACCGGGGCCGCCAGATTCACCCCGGTGAACCGGTTGCCGCCGGCTGGATCGGCATCGGCGCGCAGGTTCACCGGGATCGCCATCGGCAGCGTCGCGATCGGCACCCCCAGCGCCCGGTGATAGCGCCCCAGCGCACCGGACAGGGCAGCCAGGTAGGCGTCATTGATGGATCCACCGCCGGCCTTGGCGGCCCGATGCAGATCCGACAGCCGCACGTCGATCGCCTGGGTCCGGCTGGCCAGGCTGCGCCGGCGCAGCAACGGCGAGGGTTCGGCGGCCTGACTCATCACCCGCGCACCCGACCGGGCGTAGGTGATGGCGCCGGTCACCGCCGACAACGGGTCGCGCACGGTGCGGGTCGCCATCGACAGCGCCCCCAACAGCACATCGCGGGTACCGCCGAGCATTGCGATCGGCAGGTGGTTGATGCCGTCGCGCATCAGGTCACCTGCCGACAGCTCCTGCGGTATCGGCTGTGGCGGCATCGACCGCGCCGGCGGATCACGCTCCAGGTCATAGATCCGGCCGAACATCGCAGCACCCCCGACACCGTCGGTGACCGCGTGGCTCAGGTGCATCAAGGTGGCCGCGCGCCCGTCGGCCAGCCCTTCCACCAGCGTCGCCGACCACAAAGGGCGCTGGATGTCCATCGGTGATTGCAGGGCCACCTCGGCCAGATCGAGCACCTCGCGCAAGCCCCCGGGCTCGGGCACCCGAACCCGCCGGACGTGAAAATCAAGATTGAAGTCGGGGTCCACCACCCACCGCGGGGCAGCCGTCGGCAACGTGGGCACCACAACTTTCTGGCGTAACCGCAGCACTTTCCGCGAGACGTTCTCGAACAGACTCCGGAAGCGGTCCCAGTCAGGGGTGGTGTCGAGCAACTCCAGGCCCATGATCCCCGAGCGGGTGCGCGGATTGGCCTCCCCGCGGTGCAGCAGGTAGTCAAGAGCACCGAGCTCGGTAGGCAATCCGTCGGCGTCCACAAGGTCACCCACGCCGAGCTCCCCACACCGCAGCCCTACCCCGCCCTGCTCGGCACACCGAGGCTGTCACCACACACCACTCCTGATTCACAGAGGTCACGCCGACCATTCAACGCTAGTTGTTTGCCCCCGGCGACGGGTGTCGATTGGCCCAGATCCGGATGCCTGCCGACAAATCGAAATACTGTGTTGGCCGGTTGAATTGGTAACGGCGGTTCAGCGAGGTTCGACGAAGGAGAGCCGAAGCTGGAACCGCGGGCCTCGACCCCGCGGGTGCGGCTTTACTCGGTCGCCGGGGATCCACCCCTACCAGCGGATAAACTGGATCCGCATTGCCTCCGTAGCTCAGGTGGATAGAGCACATGACTTCTAATCTTGTGGTCGCAGGTTCGAGTCCTGCCGGGGGCGCAACAGCCGTGTATGACTTCGGGTGATGCTTGCCAGCGGCTTCGGTTGATCCTTGACGCGCCGGCCGGGTCGACGAGCTCAACTAGCGGCGATCGGCCCGGCTACCGTTACCGGATGCCACCTCGCCGCAGGTTTCCGTCTGCCAAAACCTCGGGGCGGCTCGCGCGCGTTACGCGACGCGACGACGACGGCTCCTTCGTTGCGGGCCCTGGACCACAGTGATTAGCGCCGGGGATTCGGCAACCAGCCGGGCTAGCCACTAGGCTGGAGCATCAACGATCAACCAAGGCGATCCGTCCACGCATCGAACGCCGCCGAACAGCGGCGCGTCAGCCCCAGCGGAACGCCACAAGCCCGGTTCGCATGACATCGTGTCGCGCGGAACGACAAGGAGACCGGGCAAATCGCGAAAGGCAGATCCATGAGCCACGAACGGGCGCTCGTCTTCTTCACCATGTTCATGATCGCAATGGTGGGGGTGACCGCAGGAGTCGTCACCTGGCTCGGCTGATCGCTCCCCCGCGGTAGCGTCATCGCCCCATGACACGTCCCGATCTCGTCTTATACAGCGTCACCGACCGCGTAGCGCTGATCACCGTCAACGATCCGGACCGGCGTAATGCCGTCACCGGCGCGATGTCGGTGCAGCTGCGGGCCGCTGTGGAGCGCGCCGAAGCCGACCCCGACGTGCACGCGGTGGTGGTCACCGGCGCCGGCCGGGCGTTCTGCGCCGGAGCCGACCTGTCGGCCCTCGGTGCGGCGACCGAGGACGGCCTGTTGGCGCTGTACGACGGTTTCATGGCGATCGCGCAGTGCACGCTACCCACGATCGCCGCGGTCAACGGTGCCGCGGTAGGTGCGGGTCTGAACCTGGCGCTGGCCGCCGACGTGCGTATCGCCGGTCCGGCGGCGCTGTTCGACGCCCGGTTCCAGCAGTTGGGTCTGCATCCCGGCGGCGGCGCCACCTGGATGCTGCATCGGGCGGTCGGTCCCCAGGTGGCCCGGGCCGCGCTGTTGTTCGGGATGCGTTTCGACGCGGAGGCAGCGGTGCGGCACGGTTTGGCGCTGCAGATCGACGAGGACCCGGTCAGCGCGGCTTTGGCGTTGGCCGCCGGACCGGCGTCGGCGCCTCGGCAGGTGGTTTTTGCGACCAAGGCGACGATGCGCGCCACCGCCACTCCCGGCGCGCTCGAGGGCGACCAACACGAGTTCGCCAAGCAGACCGAGCTGGGTCCGCAGGCAGCCACCGTCGAGTCGCCCGACTTCGCCGCACGGCTGGCCGCAGCGCAGCGCAAATAGCAGCGCCCGCCTACAGATCCAGCAGCGCGAGCTCGGGTTGTTCGATCAGATCGCGAAGCGCGCACAAGAATTCGGCGATCTGCGCGCCGTCGGCGATGCGATGGTCGAATGCGCACGTCAGGGTCAGCTGCGGACGCACGACGACGCTGTCACCCACCGCCACCGGCCGTGGCCTTAGCGAGCCGATCCCCAGGATGGCCGCCTCCGGGTAATTGATCACCGGCACCCCGTCATCGAGGCCGAGCGCCCCGAAGTTGGAGACCGTGAACGTGGATCCCTGCAACTCGGCTGGCTTGAGGGTTCCGGCGCGGGCCTCGGCGATCAGCCGGGCAACGATGTCGGCGAGTTCGCGGGTGGTCTTGCAATGCGCGTCGAACACCACCGGCACCAACAGGCCGCGGGGCGCGGCCACCCCGAAGCCCAGGTGGACGCTGTGGTGGGTGCGGATCATCGGGCCCGCCGGCGCTTCGACCCAGGTGGCGTTCAGCACCGGGTGGCGGGTCAGGGCGATGACCAGCAGACGCAGGATCAGCACGAACGGAGTGATCGCTGCAGCGTCCGCCTCGACCAGCCGGTCCCGCAGCTGCAGCAGATTCGTGCCGTCGACCTGCACGCTGGCGTGCGCATCGGGGATCCTGCTACGCGACAGTGTCATCCGCTCGGCCATGGCCGCCTGCACCGGGCTGGGCGGACGAAGTTCGTCGTCGGGTGCCGCCTGGCCGGCCGCGGCCCGCACACCGTCGGGGGTGATCACGCCGCTCGGTCCGGGAGGCACCCGGCTCAAGTCGACGCCCAGCTCGGCGGCGAGCTTGCGGGCACCCGGCTTGGCCTTGGGCCGACCGGTGGTGGACGTGCAAGCGCGGCGGCTGGTGTCGAACGTATCGTCGGCGCCGTAGCCGACCAGCACCGGAGCGCGCCCGCCGGGCTCGGCTGGGCGCTCGGCCGGTGTACCGGTATCGATACGCACCAGGGGTGCCCCGACCGCGAGCACATCGCCCACCCCGCCGCCCAGCTCGACCACCCGGCCGGCATACGGGCTGGGGATCTCCACTTCAGCTTTGGCGGTCTCCACCGAGCACAGTGCCTGGTTGAGTTCGATCCGATCACCGACGGCGACGTTCCAGCTTGTCACGGTCACCTCTTCGAGTCCCTCCCCGAGATCGGGGACGGTGAAGGTCTGAACCGTCTCGGTGCTCACGGCGCCTCCAACACACGCTGAACGCAGTCCAGCAGCCGGTCGGGGCCGGGCAGCCACAGTCGTTCCAGCCGCGCCGGTGGATAGGGGGTGTCGAATCCGGTGGCGCGCAACACCGGTGCCTCCAGCTCGTAGAACAGCTCCTCGGAGATGCGCGCGGCCAGTTCGGCGCCATAGCCGAGGTTGCGGGGCCCCTCGTGCAACACCACGCATCGCCCGGTGCGCCGCACTGACGCAGCGACGGTGTCGAAGTCGAGCGGGACCAGCGAGCGCAGATCGACCACCTCCAGGCTCCACCCGTGGTGTTGCGCGCCGATCTCGGCCGCGGACAGTGCGGTGGCCACCCCGCCGCCGTAGGTGAGCACCGTGACGTCGGTACCGGCGCGGCGTACGGCAGCACACCCGATCCCCGGCGCCGGGTGTTCGGTATCGACGGCACCCCGGGCCCAGTACCGTCGCTTGGGTTCGAGGAACATCACCGGGTCGGGGGCGGCGATCGAGTGCCGCAGTAGCCAGTAAGCGTCCGAGGGGTCGGCGGGCACCACGACCTTGAGTCCGGCGGTGTGCGCCCAATAGGTTTCGGTGGATTCCGAATGATGCTCGGCCGCACCGATTCCGCCGAACGAGGGGATGCGCACGGTGACCGGCATCGACACCGCGCCGCGAGTTCGGGTGCGGTACTTGGCCAAGTGGCTGACCACCTGGTCCAATGCGGGGTAGCTGAATCCGTCGAACTGGATCTCCGGAACCGGTACGAAGCCGCGCGTCGCCAGCCCTATAGCGATGCCGATCACCGCCGATTCGGCCAGTGGCGTATCGAAACAGCGTTGCTCACCGAACGTTTCAGCCAGGCCTTCGGTCACCCGGAACACCCCGCCCTGCACGCCGACGTCGGTGCCGAACACCAGGACCTTGGCATCGGCGTCCATCGCATCGCGCAACGCCCGGTTGAGCGCCGCGACCATGGTCAGCTCTTCACTTTTTTGGGCGGTGGATCCGGTGGCCGCGGTGGGAGTCGCTGCGCGGGTGGGTGGTTCGAGAATCTGGGTCATCAGCGCCCCCTGCCCAATTCGGCGTGCAGCGCGGCGCGCTGCTGCTGCAGATCCGGGGTGATCTCGGCGTAGACGGCGGTGAACACCTCGTCGATGTCGGCATCGGGGGCCGCGACCGTGGCGTCTCGCAGCTCGCTGCGTACGCGCTGGGCCCGAGCGTCGACTCGGTCTTCCAGGCGTTGCGACCACACGCCGATATTGCGCAGGTAGCTGCGGTAGCGCGGGATCGGGTCGAGTGCCGTCCACCGGTCGACTTCGGCGTTGCTGCGGTAGCGGGTCGGATCATCGGAGGTGGTGTGCGGGCCGAGCCGGTAGGTGACGGCCTCGATCAGGCTCGGGCCACCGCCGTGTCGCGCCCGCTCGGCAGCTTCGGCCATCACCGCATAGCAGGCCAGCGGGTCATTGCCGTCCACCCGGATGCCGGGCATGCCGTAGCCGATCGCCTTGTGCGCCAGCGAGACAGCGGCGGTCTGCTTGCTCAGCGGCACCGAGATGGCCCATTGATTGTTCTGCACATAGAACACGCACGGGGCGGTGTACACCGCGGCGAAGTTGAGTGCCTCGTGTACGTCGCCCTCGCTGGTGGCGCCGTCGCCGGTGAAGGCGACGGTGACGGAGTCCTCGGCCAGGCGTTGGGCGGCCATCGCCGCGCCCACCGCGTGAAGCGTCTGGGTGCCGATCGGAATCGAGATCGGCGCACAGTTCTTCTCGGTGAACTCCAGCCCGCCGTTCCACGTTCCACGCCAGGCGGATGCGAGGTGCCACGGCGGGATGCCCCGGGTGACGAAGACGCCCAGCTCGCGGTATTGCGGGAACAGCCAGTCGGTTTTGCGCAGACACGCGGCGGCGCCCACTTGGGCGGCCTCCTGGCCGCGGCATGACGCGTACAACGCCAGCTCTCCCTGGCGTTGCAGGTTGACCAGTTCGGTGTCGAGCTCGCGGGTGAGCACCATCAGCTCGTAGAGCCAACAGAGGGTCTCTTCGGGCAGGTCCCGGCTATAGCGATTCTCGGCGGTGGGCGCCCCGTCCGGCCCGATCAGCTGCACAGGCTCCAGAGCGACCTGAGGACCGGTAATGCCTGGCAGCTGGCCCATGTGAGCCTCCTTGTGACGCTGATCTCATTATGCCAGCGAACACCGAGAGCCCAGTTCATCCACACCACGGCGACGCGCCGTGTCGGGCCGTCAGCCGGAGACCTCGAAGATGCCGTGCGCACCGTTCTCGGCGTGCCGCATGTCGTGATCCATGAACGGATAGTGGCCCGGTTCGGGGAAGGTGAGCTCGACGAACCCGCCTTGGGCGGGCGCCAGGTCGAGAGCCTGCGCACCTCCTGCCGGCGCCGAAGGGTCATTGGGCCGCAACAGCCAAGCGCCCTCTTTGTAGACGGTGTCGAACTGCGACCCGACGACGTGGAATGCGATCGAGTCGCCCGGGCCGGCATTGACCACCCAGACGCGCACCCGTTCGCCGGTGCGCGCCGGAAGCGGGGCGTGCATGTACTGGGCCGCGGTCCCGTTGAACATCCAGCCGTCGGGCTGGCCGGCGCGGATGGCCGTGGTTTGGGCGTCGGAATCCGGTGCGCTCGCATAGAGCTGCGCACCGACCAGGGCGTATTCCCGATCGACCGCCGCCAACCCGGGCGGGTCGATGATCACCGCCCCGTACATGCCGTTGGCGATGTGCAGCGCCATCGGCGGGGTACTGCAGTGATAAAGCCAGGCGCCGGCCCGCTGCGCCGTGAACCGGTAGACCAGCCGCTCCCCCGGCGCCAAGGTGCGCATCGGTTGGTCCGGGGCGAGCGCGCCGGCGTGAAAGTCGATTCCGTGGCCCATGCTCGCGTCGTTGATCAGGGTGATCTCGAAGGTGTCTCCGACCCGGCCGTGCAGGGTCGGTGCCGGTTCGACACCGCCGAAGGTCCAGCGGATCTCCCGGCGACCGGGAGCGATCTCCAATTCCCGGTCGACAGCGTGCAGTTCCACCCGATGCACACCCGGGGTCGCCGCCGCGAGCATCGCATCGCGCGGCCGCCAGCCGGGGGACGGATCGGCGGCCAGGTCCAAAACCGTCGGTGCGGACAGGCCACCATGCTCCCCGCCGCTGTGCTCATGCCGCGGGACACCACCGAGGGCGTGGATCGTCATCGTCATGCCGGCCGCCCGGTGACCGGGTACGTCGCACCATGCCTCCCGGTCCTGGCGCACCGCACCGAGATCCAGCACCGCGGTCTGGCCGCGACTCAACCGTGGGGTGCGCTCGCCGGTGTCGACGTGCAAGTCGTGCGGCAGTCCGTCGATGTTGGTGACTCGCAGCACCAATCGGGTTCCCGCCGGCACGTTGATCACATCCGGGGAGAACCGCATGTTCTTCAGGGTGACGTCGACGGTGCGGGCTTCACCGGAGACACCGGCGGCCCCCGAGGACGCGGGGCCGCCGACCCCCAGCCCCAGCGCGGCGGCGACGGCGACCGCCGCGGCGACGGCGACCGCGCCGGTGACCGCCCGGGGATGCGGTGCGATCGCCTCGGTGTCGAGCGGGCCGCGCAGCGCCACGGGTAGCGCGAGCCGCAGCGCCAGCAGTACGAAGCTGGCGACCGCGACCGCGGCCAGCACCCAGCCGATCAACGGCACGGGTGGTCGCCACGGCCCGGCCACCAGCGGGACGGCGAGGTTGATCGCGCAGACCCGGGCCTGCCAGCCCTGGTCCAAGTAGCTGATGACGGCTTTGCGAACGGGTGGGCCGTTGGCCACCAGGATCGGCAGCAGTTGGCTCAGGGCGCCCAGCAGGATCTGGGCGACGAATCCGACCGCCAGCAGCGGCAGCAGGGTGTTCTCCACGAATGCGGGCAGCACGTCGACGGAGCGGGCGGCGATCAGACGGATCGTCTCGATCAGGACGGCGACCCCGAGCCAGGCCGTCGCGCCGACCAGCATCCAGGCCGCGGGTCCGGTGAAGCTACGCCCTGGCCATAACCCGACGATGGACAGACCGACCCCGACCGCATACCCCAGCAGTCCGGTGGCGGTCAGCCACCAGCTGTCGGTGAGCAGGCCGGCGGCCGCAACGGTTAGGCCCACCGTCAGCGTCGGCAGCGCGCGCTGGGCCATCGCAAAGCTGCGCGGGGTGATCTTCTCGCGGATTGTGGTGGGCCACAGGGTGAACAAGGTGCCCACCACTGTCAGGCCAATCCAGCCGTAGAACATCACGTGCACATGGGTGGTCCACAGCCGCGCATACCAGCGGGCTACCCCGAAGGCCATGGCAGCACCGGTCGCCGATCCGGCCAGCAGCGCGGCGATGGCTGCCAGGTAGAAGCCGACCAGGTAGTCGAAGCGCGCCGACAGGGCGCGCTTCTTCATCGCGATCAACTCGGCACCGTGGGCGACGGCCACCGCGGCCACGGCCGTGCCACCCATCCCGGTCAACGCCTCGGTGTTGAAGGCCACTCCGGCCAGGGTCGCGATTACCGCGAGGTTGAGCAGGGACAGCTTGGCCACCAGGTGCCATTGCGGTGGGTCGGGAACCCGGCACAGCGTGGTGGTGAAGTGTCCCGACCAGATGACGATCGCGTTGGTGGCCGCACCGAGCAGTAGCGCGTGCACCGGCAGCCAGATCGGGTGCGCAACGACGTTGTGGGCGGCCAGCAGCGCCACCGCGACGGCCAGCCAACCCAGCACCACGATGTTGGCGCCGAGGAACACCGGCCCGCGCGGTCCGCCCCGGCGGCGGGGTTTGACGACCGGCGCGGGGGGCGGCGGTCCCAACTGGATCATGTTCGCCAGGCTACGGTGGCGGCGCGCTCAGCCGGAAGTGACCTTAGACATCGAAAGCCCTCAGTCGGCGACGAACCGGTTTCGGTAGTCGCGCAGTCGGTTCGCCACCTCGTCGGCATCCAGACCCAGATCGGCCGGTCGGTAGTCCACCGCACCGTAGCGCCCGCGGGGGTGCTCGGCACAGAACTGCGTCATGGCTTCTTTAGCCCGGGTGTCGAGAGGCTGACCCGCGAGCTCGTAGATGGCAGCGACGGTCCCGTCCTCATCAGCCATGAAGTCCTCGAACCGCACGTCGACGGACTGCGCGGCCGGCAGCACCTCGCGATCGCGCAGGCAGCCGGTGAGCAGGTCGTCGGCCCGGTCCAGCCAATACTTCGAGATCTTGACCGGATCGGGATGGTCGCAGGCCATCCGTGCCGCATAGCTGATCATGGTCGCCATCGATCGCGTCACCTCGACCGGATCCCGATGGGTGACAACGAAGGTGGCGCCGGGGAAAGTGGCATACAGCGCGGGGAACTGCTCCAGATGCTGGGGCGACTTGAGCACCCAGCGGGTCCCACCGCGCAGCCATTGCAGTGCCTGCAACGTGCGCTTCATGTAGGCGTACGACGCGCTCTGATCGTGTTCCTTGTAGTGCTGCGCGAATGTCGGCACGTAGTAACTACATTCGAAGAGCATTCCGGAGATGTCGTTGCCCAGCAGCTGGATCTCTTCGTGCGCGTGGTCGACGGTCATGTCATGCATGCGTTTGAACTCGGGCATCGAGGTATTGATCAGATCCAGGCCGACGGCGCAGCGGTCACGCCTGGCCTGCGGATCGGGTTCGCCCGGAGTGGCGACCGGCTCCATGCTCTCCCAGTACGGCAGGTAGCGCAGGGCCGGGTCGGCGGCGATCAAGTTGTGCAGGTGGGTGGTGCCGGTCCGTGGCAGCCCGCAGATGATGATCGGGCGTTCGATCTCG
The DNA here is from genome assembly GCF_000972905.1 of Mycobacterium sp. UM_Kg27. Lineage (NCBI taxonomy): Bacteria > Bacillati > Actinomycetota > Actinomycetes > Mycobacteriales > Mycobacteriaceae > Mycobacterium > Mycobacterium sp. UM_Kg27. The sequence goes on along the minus strand of NZ_JRMM01000060.1, from coordinate 3,707 downwards.
ACGCTCTCGATCTCGGGGTTCGCCTCGATCAGGTCTTCCAGCCGAAGCCGGTTGACCAGGTGGCCCACCAGTTGTTCGAACGCCATCGCCCGCCCAACACCGGACAGGTCGGCCTCGGCGACCAGCGAGCCACAGAGCACGTCGAGGCGTTCGGCGAATCCATTGTCGCCCCAGTTGTCCAGGCCTGTTCGTTCGGTTGCCGCCTGCAGCAGGGCTTCTGGGGTGAGTTGCAGGATCGCGCCGTAGCCGGCCAGGCCTCCGCGCATCGGGCCGGCGGCCTCGGGAAAGACCGGATTGGCCAGGTCTGTAAGCCGAATGGCGCCGGGCCGCGTGGCGGCGCTCACGAGGCCAGCTCTGCGACGTCGACGACCCGGCAGACCAGTGGGTCGGGGGTGGCCTCGGGCAGGAACCAGCGCAGCCAGATCAGACCTTTCGACCGGCCCGCGGTGGACACCCAGTTCGGATGTCCGGGATCGGTTTCGCTTATCACGATCTGCCAGGACCCGTCGGGTGCGTAGGTGACGTGCGCACCGTTGATGGTGACTCGCTCGCGGGTGTAGTCGTAGGTGTGCAGGAACGGATTCCACAGGCACAGATTCCAGAACACACACTCCGGTGAGGTTCCTTCGATGGCCAGGGCCTGGCCGGGTTGCAGTTCGTAGGCGCCCATCGCATAGGCGGCATCGCCGGCAGCCCAGCCCACGGTGCGGCTGGGAACCGGGTACGGATCCTGCAGCGCGTTGGCCGGCAGTCGCACGGGCGCCATGGCGGCCTGTTCGCGAATCCAGGTGCGCGCTGCGCGCATCCTGCGGCTGAGGTCGGCCGGGCTGTCGGGGCGCCGCGGCGTGTCATCAAGTGCCTCGATCTTCCACTGCACGCGTCGATCGGTGCCGGGGTCGGTGAGGTAGTCGCGGGTCAGGATGAACACGGCGTCGGGCTCCAGTTTGAGCCAGTTGCCCTGCTGCTCTTGCGCACTGATGATGAACTCGAAGTTGCCGTCGGCGTCGCAACCGAGGTCGCGATCGTTGATGGTGTCGATGATGCGGTCGCTGTAGCGGCCGTCATCGGGGCCGCCGTAGACGGTCATGGACAGGTAGACCCCGTCGCCACGGTTGCCGGTGACCCGATAGCTGCGGCTCGGGTCGACGGGCGCCAACTGATAGAAGGCATCCGAATTGTCGCCGCCCCACTTGAGATAGGGTCCGATCACGTCGACCAGGATCGGTTTGTCCGCATCGCCCCAGATGTAGGCCTCGGAGGCGACGCGCAGCAGGCTCAACGCCCATCGATAGCCGTCGAGGATATCGGCCTCCTCCAGTGGCGGATCGGCGTTCAGTAGACGCTGCTCGACGACGCGCACCTCGTCAAGCAAGTCCGCAAAGGCCTGAGACAGCTCGTCACTCATCCCGGTTCTCCCTTTTTCTCATTCCCTGCAGCAGCAGGGCGCACAGTCTGTCGGCGGCGGCGTCGACGGTCTCGGTGGCCAAGACTTGGGCGATGTAGAAGCTGGTGCCCACCAAGGCGTCATAGGCGATCTCGATATCGACGTCGGCTTCGAGCACGCCTTGGTCGATACCGGCGCGGACCAGCACAGCGAAGGCGGTGCGGGTCGTCTCGTCGAGTAGCTGTTGGGTGCGGATGAACAGCTCCGGGTCGCGGTGGCGATCGGCCAGGATGCCCAGTGCCGCAGCGGCCACGTCCGGTGCGCGCCAGAACTCGAACACCCCGGCAACGAATTGGCGCAGATCGGCTTCAAAATCGCCCGAGCTGGTCAGCACGTCACTGCCCTCGGCGGCACCGAAAACCGCGTCGAACACCAGGTGCGTCTTCGACGGCCAGCGTCGGTAGACGGTGGGGCGGCTGACGTCTGCCTCGCGGGCGATCGCCTCGATCGACACCTGGTCGTAGCCGTCGCGAGCCAGTAGCCGGCGGGCGGCCTCGGTGATGGCCCGCACGGTGCGCGGATCGCGCGGGCGTCCTCGACCGACCGGGGCCTGGTCCGGGCCCGTCGTCACTGTGACGTCCGCTGTCGGCGACTCACGCCCTAAACAGTTACATTACGTAACGTAATTAGTCAATGGTGTGGCGGGCGGCCGACCTGCGCAGGTCAGAATGCGTAACGGTGGTATTGCGACATGTTCGCTACCGCCGGAACCAGCGACATCGCCTTGCCCAGCGCCCGGTAGGCGCGCGGCAGTTGGGCGAAGGTATCCGACTCGAACCAGCGCTCCCATTGCAGGAGCCGGGTGCCCGGTACCGCGGAAAGAATGTCGTCGGGGCCGTTGATCGCCCAGTGCAGCGTCGCCCCGGATTTGCGCACCACCGCGTTGGACCATTGCGACTTGATAGCCAGCCAGTTGAAGGCATCGAACTGCAGCTCCCCGCTCGGGGCGTGCTCGACGACACGGCGCAGCAACGCCACCCCGTCGGATTCGGTGAGGTACATGGTCAGGCCCTCGCCCAGCATCAATGTCGGGCGGCCGCTGGGGATTTCGGCAAGCCATGCCGGGTCGGTGACCGACGCGGCCACCACGTGGTTGTGCGGTCGTTCGGGCAGCAGGCGCCGACGCAGGGCGGCGACATCGGGATAGTCGATCTCATACCAGTCGATTCCATCGCCCGGTTGCAGTCGGAAGTATCGGGCGTCGAGCCCACAGCCCAGGTGCAGGACCACGGCGTCGGGTTCGGCCGTCAGGAATCGGCGGGCCCAGCTGTCGAAGTGCGCCGCACGGGTGGTCACCGACGGTGATCGGGCCGCGGTGATGGTGGTCTTGCGCCAGTCGTAGTCGATGCGTGCGACCACGTCCTTGGCGTAGCGATCTCCCAGGATGGGTGCGGGCAGATCGGCATCCAGCGCCTTGGCGTACAGCGTCGCGAGCATGGTCTGCGGGGACCCGCTCAGGTCCACCCGTGCCTTGTCATCGGTCATGCCAGTCCACGCTAGCGCCGCCGGCGGCAACCGCGCGGAGCTGAACGCATCTCAGCGTGGTGTTCAGCCCTCGGGCGCGATCCACTGACGTTCAACCGCTTTGACCAGCGCGGTCAGCGTGGCGTTCACCGGTACCTGCTCCCCCACCTGTGCGGCCGTGCGCACCACGGCGCCGTTGATGACGTCGATCTCGCTGACTCGGCGGGCCAGATGATCCAGCAGCGCAGACGGTTTGGCGTTCGGCATCTGCGCACCGAAGGCCCGGACATGCTCGACCGGGTCTGCCACATCGATGCCGATTCCGGCGGCGCGTGCCACCGTCCAGGCCTCGGTCGCGGTGGCACGGCTGACCGGTCCCATGTCTGCGTCGTCCATGACCTGCCCCACCGTCATGCCGGTCAGCGCGCACGGCGCGCTGTAGGCGGCGTTGCAGATCAGCTTCTCCCACTGCATGGCGGCGATGTCGGCGACCGCGGCCGCGTCGAATCCCGCCTCCGACCACACCCGGGCGATCTGATCGACAGTCGAAAAGGGCAGCGCCGCATAGGCGCCGAACCGGACGGCGCGCATCGCGTTGTGGTGTACATGCCCCGGGGCGGGACGCGACGCCCCGAATCCACTGGCGATGCCCACCGCAACGCGATGCGCGCCGACGATGTCGGCGACGGTGTCGGCCGACCCGAGACCGTTCTGGATGGTCAACACCGGCGTGGTGTCGCCGAGCAGTGGCAGTGCCTGGTTGGCCCCGGTGGCGACGTCGGCGGCCTGTCTCTTATAC
>NZ_JRMM01000059.1:0-24157 GCF_000972905.1 Mycobacterium sp. UM_Kg27 | reverse complement strand
TCGTGGGCTCGGAGATGTGTATAAGAGACAGTGGTAGCTGGGCGCGCCGTTCGTGGCTTCCCGGCTTTTGTCGATGCCGGTGCCACCGCGCAGCTGCGGGTGTTCTCCACCCAGGCGCAGCAGGGCTCCGCGCTCGGCCCCGGTATCCGCCGGTTGCTGCGCTGCGACATTCCTTCGCCGGTCAAAACTGTGGAGCGTCAGCTGGATTCGTCGACCCGGCTGATGCTCAAGGCGAACCCGGATGGGACGTTGGCCGCGCTCATCGACGACTGTGCCGACGCTGCGACCGATGCGTTGGCACCAATACCGGTGTGGACCCGCGACGAGTACACAGTGCTGCGGAATAGGGTGGCCGCCGAGCTGGTGCCGACCACGGTTGACGTGATTACCCGAGTTGCGCAGGTGCTGGCCGCGGCCCGTGACACCCAAGTGGCGCTGCCGGCGCAGCCGCCGCCCACCCAGGCCGAGGCGTTCGCCGATATCGTCGGCCAGCTGGATGCGCTGCTGGCGCCCGGTTTTGTCACCGCCACCGGTCGCGCGCATCTTGGGGATCTCATCCGCTACCTCACCGCGGTCCGTCGCCGGGTGGAGCAGCTGCCCCGCGCGTTGCAGGCTGACCGGGAACGGATGGCTCGGGTACACGCGGTGCAGCATGCCTACCAGGACCTCTTGGCGACCCTGCCCACCGCTCGCCATCGCGACAACGATGTGCGCGACATCGCGCGCCAGATCCAAGAGCTACGGGTGAGTCTGTGGGCTCAGCAGCTCGGTACCCCGCGCCCAGTCAGCGAACAGCGCATCTACCGGGCGATCGACGCGCTACTCGCTTGACGGCAGGGTGTGCTCGTCGGGAAACTTGCCAGTCGCCTGGAAGATCACCCGACGAGCGACCTCGACGGCGTGGTCGGCGAACCGCTCGTAGAACCGCCCGAGCAGCGTCACGTCCACGGCTGCGGCCACTCCGTGCCGCCACTCCTTGTCCATCAGCACCGAGAACAGGTGCCGGTGCAGGTCGTCCATCGCGTCGTCTTCTTCGCGGATCCGGGCGGCCTTTTCCGGGTCGCGCGACAACAGCACCTCTTGCGCACTGTTGCCCAACTCGACTGCAAGCCTGCCCATTTCGGCGAAGTACCCGTTGACCTCTTCGGGCAGTGCGTGCTGCGGGTGGCGACGGCGGGTGATCTTGGCGACGTGCAGGGCCAATGCGCCCATCCGGTCGATGTCGGCCACCATCTGAATGGAGCTGACGATCGCGCGCAGGTCCCCGGCAACCGGGGCCTGCAACGCCAACAGCACAAAGGAGCTTTCCTCGGCGCGGGTACTCATCGCGGCGATCTGCTCGTGATCGGTGATCACCTGCTCGGCCAGCATCAAGTCGGCTTGCAACAGGGCCTGGGTGGCGCGTTCCATTGCTGCCCCGGCCAAGCCGCACATCTTGCCGAGCTGTTCGGCCAGATCCGAGAGTTGCTCGTGGTACGCGGTTCGCATGCCCTCAAGACTAACCGTGGACCGCGATCCGCGCGGGTTGGGCGGGAGTGGGCGCTACTCGCAGGTGGTGTCGGCGGCGTTGGTGACGGTCAGGTCATCGGGTAGTTCGGTCGGCTCGACGCTGGCACCGCGGTTGAGTTGCACACTGACCTGCGAGCCGCTGGCGACGGGCTTGGTCACGGCACGGAAGTCTGACCCGAGCACGACGCGGACGATGCCGCCCAGTCCGCTGACCCGCTCGATCGGCGCGCCCGACAATGCCGAGGACACCGTGGCGGCGGCCTGCTCGTTTCCGGGGGAGTACAACACTTTGGTGGCCTTGACGGTGCCGGGGTAGTCGTCGGCGTTGTCGACGTTGAAGCCCCACCGTTGCAGGCTTTCGGAGGTGGCGCCGGCCAGGCCGGATTGCTCGGTGGCGTTGGACACCCGGACCATGACATCGGCGGGTGAGGTCGTGACTGCGTGCACCTGTTCGCTGAGCGGTTTGACCACCGGGTCGGTCGGGGCGCCGGGCACAACGGTGGACGGGGTCGTGGGGCTGGCTGCCGCCGTGGTCGGAACCGCGGTGGCGTTGTGGTCGTTCTCGCCGGGCAGTGGGTCATCGTTGATGATGGCGTCGAACAGTGCCCGCATGTCATCCATCCGGGGGACCTCGTCGCCGTTCTCATCGGTCTCACTTGTCGGCACCGTGACGAAGGTGATGTGGCCGGCGGCGACCTTCTGCAAAGACTGGCCGAGGTTCACCAGGTCTTTGGTCGTGACGTTGTCCACCGAGCTGTCGCCGATGAACATGTTGACCACGTTGTTGAGCTTGGTCGGCGAGAAGAAGGTGTTGGTGGAGATCAACGAACGCAGCAGCGACGACAAGAACAGCTGCTGACGCTTGATGCGACCGTAGTCCCCGTTGTCCTCGGTGGTGACGTGCCGGGCTCGTACGTAGTTCAGCGCGGTGCCGCCGTTGACTCGCTGGCGTCCGGTGTCTTCGAGGACGCTGCCCAGCACCAGGTCGTATAGCGGGCTGGGGGTGCACACCTCGACTCCGCCCAGCGCGTCGACCATCTTGCCGAATCCGACGAAGTCGACGGCCATGAACCGGTTGATCGCCAGTCCGGACAGTTTCTGAATCTCCTTGACCAGGCACTTGGGTCCGCCGAAGGCGTACGTCGAGTTCAGCTTCGTCTCGGTGTAGACGATGTCGTCGCCGTAGGTTCCGGATTCCTCGTCATAGATCGGCCCGTAGGCACCGGTCGCGGAATTCCAGGCCTCGCACTGGATCGGGGTGATCGCCAGGTCGCGGGGGAACGACACCACCACCACGCGTTTCCGGTTCGCCGGGATGTTGACCAGCATGATCGTGTCGGAGCGAGCTCCGTCGGCGTCTTCGGTGCTGCCGGCGCCGATGGCGCTGTTGGCGCCGGCGCGGGTGTCGGCGCCGACGATCAGGAAGTTCTCGTCGCCGTACTGGCCGGCCGCATCGAGAATGTCGTGCGAGTTGGGGTCCAATGCGCTGACGTGGTTGAGGCTGCGGTTTTTCGAAGAGCTCCACTGCCAGGCCGACCCGGTCAGCACCAGGGCGAGGATCGCCATCATGGCCGCGACCGCCCGTCCGGCGAGCCGCGCCCGGTGATGGGGCCCGTGCGGGGCCGGTTCGGCGACCGCCGGCGGCGTGCGGCGAGGCGGGTCGATTCGCGCCGGCGGTTCAGCGAGGTTCGACGGAGGAGAGGCGAAGCTGGGACCGCCGTATGAACCCGGCGGTTCAGCGAGGCTCGACGGAGGAGAGTCGAAGCTGGGAGCGCCGAGTAAACCCGGCGGTTCGGTGGTGGCTGCCGACTCGGCCCAGTCGGGGGCACCGGCCGGCTCGAGTGAGGTGCCGTGAATACGGTCGAGGTCGGGCACTTCCGACGGGTAGGCCACTTCGGCGATGTCGGGCATGGGGTCCGCTACATCGGCGAGTTCGAGCGCCGCATACCCGGCCTCGGGCTCGGAGACGACGGCGGCTTCGACCGGCGCGACGGGTTCGGCGAACTCGGCCACGTCGCGACGTTCGGCTGCCACCGCGGCGGCCCGGCGCTGGCTGCGTCCCCCGGACGGCGGAGGCTCGGCATTGACCCTGGCGATCAGGTCGGCGACGCTGACCGACCCGTTGCGGCGCCGGGACGCGTTTCGCCGGTGCGGGACCGGGGCGTCCTCAGACGAGTTCTGCCAGCGCTCCCAAGGTGCGGGGCCGGGCGGTGTCATCGTCATCAGCTGACGGTCGCCGTCATCGGGGCCCTCCGGAGCCCAGCGGCCAGGAGTGGCGTTATCGCCGTCACTCATGTCCTCAAGGGCCTCCGAGTCTTCGGTACCAGCGCGCGTCGCTCGCACGCCGGTGCGGTACGGATGATCGGCATTGGTCTCCGCACCTGGATCTGCCTCCGCAGAGACGATCCCTGCCTGGGGCAATAAGGTACTTATTCTACTGAGAACTTTCCAGACACGCGATGTCGACAAAGTCTCATTTCAGCCACCAGAGTGCATAATGTCCGCGCCGGCCGGCACCGCACAGTCGTCGGGGTCGTCCAGCCAGCCTTCGGGCAGGGTGACCTTGGCCGGTGAGCCTTGTCGCCCGCGAGGGCCGGTGGCGGCCGCGGGGAACGGGACGGAGCCGTCCAGCTGTTTGAGCAGCCCGTCGAGTTCGGACAGCGTGGTCACCATCGCCAGTTCGCGCCGCAGCTCGGAACCGGCCGGGAATCCGTGCAGGTACCAGGCGACATGCTTGCGGATCTCGCGCATGCCCTTGTCCTCGCCGAAGTGCTGGGCCAGCAGGTCGCCGTGGCGGCGGATGATATCGGCGACTTCGCCCAGCGTGGGCGGAGTGGGGGTGGGCCGGCCTGCGAAAGCCGCCGAGAGCTCGGCGAACAACCACGGGCGCCCCAGGCAGCCACGGCCGATCACCACCCCGTCACAACCGGTGGCCGCCATCATGGCCAGCGCATCGCCGGCTTCGAAGATGTCTCCGTTGCCCAGGACCGGAATCGACCGGACCTGCGCCTTGAGCGCCGCGATCTGCTCCCAGTCGGCGGTGCCGGAATAGCGCTGCGACGCGGTCCGGGCGTGCAGGGCCACCGCCGCGGCCCCTTCGGTCTCGGCGATGCGCCCGGCGTCCAGATGGGTGTGGTGCGCGTCATCGATGCCGATCCGGAATTTCACGGTCACCGGAATATCGGTGCCGGCAGTGCCGCGCACCGCCGCGGCGACGATATTGCCGAAGAGCCGGCGCTTGTAGGGCAGCGCCGACCCGCCGCCGAGGCGGGTCACCTTGGGCACCGGGCAGCCGAAATTCATGTCGATGTGGTCAGCGAGTCCTTCATCGGCGATCATCTTCGCCGCGGCGTAAGTGGTGTCGGGGTCGACGGTGTAGAGCTGCAGCGAGCGCGGTGACTCCTCCGGCCCGAACGTCGTCATGTGCAGGGTGGCGGGGTGCCGTTCGACAAGCGCGCGTGCGGTCACCATCTCGCAGACATAGAGCCCGCTCACCGTTCCGGCCCGGGACTGTTCCAACTCGCGGCACAGGGTGCGGAAGGCGACGTTGGTGACGCCGGCCATCGGGGCCAGCACCACGGGACTGGCGAGCTGGAGCGACCCGATCCGCAGTGCGGGCTGCGCCTCCACCAGGCCGCCACCACTGACTACGGCGCTGATGGCTCCAACACCTTCTTGGCGGCGCGCTTCTCGGCCATCTTGGCCTCGCGCTCGAGCCGGCGTTGCTTGGCCAGCTCGAACTTCTCGCACGTGTCGTCCAACTCGGCGACGATCTTGCCGATCTCCTCTTGGTAGCGGGCCGCCTCGCCGCTGAACTCCCGCTCGAGGATGCCCCACTTCTTCAGCACCGGCATCACCACGTCGTCGCGGTGGATGATCGGGTCATAGACGCCGCCGACTGCGATGATCACGGCCTTGCGGCGAAACTCCGGGACGACGAATCCGGGCATCTGGAAGTTGGCAAGCACCCGGTGCAGCGAGCGCATCGCCTGTTCCGGCGCGATGTCGAAGCCGACGGCACTGACGTCGCGGTAGAAGATCATGTGCAGGTTCTCGTCGTGCGAGATCCGGGCCAGCAGCTGGTCGGCAATCGGGTCGTTGCAGGCCTGGCCGGTGTTGCGATGCGAGATCCGGGTAGCCAGTTCCTGGAAGCTCACATAGATGACCGAGTCGAACAGGCTCTCGGCGAACAGGTCGTCTTGCACCTGGTGGTTCTGGCCCGGGCTGAAGCCGCGGTTGACGGTCTCCATCCGCAGCGTTTCCAGTTCGATGGGGTCGCAGTTGCGGGTGACCACCAGGTAGTCGCGCAGGGCGATACCGTGACGGTTCTCCTCAGCGGTCCAGCGGTTGACCCAGGTGCCCCAGGGGGCGTCCATGGTGAAGTTCATCGCGATCTCGCGGTGATACGACGGCAGGTTGTCCTCGGTCAGCAGGTTCTGCACCATTGCGGTCCGGGCGACCTCGGACAGTTTCGACTGCTCGGGATGCCAATCTTGCCCGCCGAGCGCGTAGTAGTTCTTGCCCTCCGACCAGGGGATGTAGTCGTGGGGGTTCCAGTCCTTGGCCATCGAGAAGTGTCGGTTGATGAGTTTCTCCACGACGGGCTCGAGCTCGTGCAGCAGCTCCACGTCGGTCCATTCCCGCGTCATGCCAGCTCCCCAGATATCTGTGTCGACTAGTTGCAGGCAATATATCTGTACCTGTCGGTAGCATCAAGTTTTCGCGGTGCGTGTTTGGCTGGTTGTTCCCGTCCGGTCCTACTGGTGGGTGCGCGCGCTGAGCAGCATGTCGACGCAGAAATCGATGAATTCGGCGCGGCTGGCCGTGAGCTGGCCGTTCAGAAAGGCGGCGAACAGGGCGGTCAGGGCGCCGATCAGGCCGGTCGCCACCATCTGCTGGACCGCCGGTTCGCCGATTCGGGTGAGGGTGTTCTGCAACATCACGATGAAGTCCGGCATCCACCTCGCTCCGGCGCGATACAGGATCGGTTCGCTCTCGGGAGCCAGCAACAGCACCCGGCCCCGCGCTGGGTCGTCGACCATCAGGGTGATGAAGCGTTCCACGGCTTCTCGCGGGCTGTGGACCGACAGCATCGCCGCCAACGCCCGTGTGCACACGTCGTCATATACCTCGCGCACAAACTCGTCGCGGTCGGCGAAGCTCTCGTAGAAATAGCGTTCGGTCAGCGCAGTCGCGCGGCAGACCGACCGGATGGTCAGCGCGGGACCCTTTGCGTCGCCAAGGAGCTGTACGCCTGCGGCGATGAATTCATCGCGGCGCAGACCCTGGCGCTCGGCCAGTGGGACCCCGGACCAGCGGCCCTGGGCCTGACTGGGCGACGCACCATTTTCTAAGGCTCGTCTTGGCAACATAAGCAGCAATATGCCCGCCGTCGATGTGAATGTCCATCCCGGCGCGGGGCGTCGTCGGTCACGTTTTAGCGCCGCCCCGACGGGCCGTCTTCGCCCGGTCGGCACCGGCACGCGCCATCGCGTTGGTCCAGACAATTTGGCCGGCGGTCTCCCGGCTTCGGCTCTTGACTCTGCGCTTGCCCCTGCGGAATAGTATTCTTCAGAACGAAGAATGACATATGTTGTCCGGACAAATCCGCGATCTCGGTGTCGGTCGGGCATCCGAATCGCGTTCTGTGCCAGGTGAAAGCGGGTCATGGCGGATCATTGCACTCCTCCCAGCCTGTCGAGCGATTTCAACCTCCTGGACCTTCGCGGCCGGATCGTGGTGGTGTCGGGCGCCGGCGGCGGCGGGATCGGCACGACGATCACCGCGATGGCCGCCCAGGCGGGAGCCACCGTGATCGCGGTGAGCCGCTCGCAGGAAAACCTCCGCGAGCACATCACGCCGCTGGCCGAGCGGGGCCTGGCGGTGATACCCGTGGCCGCCGACGCCTCCACCGACGAGGGTGTCGCCACGGTGCTCGAAGCGGCGCAACGTGCCGACGGCCAGCTCTACGGACTGGTCAACGTCGCCGGTGGTGCGGAGCCGGCGACCTGGATGCCGTCGACCAGGGTGGCGCGCGCCGATTGGCGAAAGATCTTCACCCACAACTTGGAGACCGCCTTTTTCATGAGCCGCGCAATGGCTGCCGCGCTGGTGGCCCAGCACCGGCCGGGCTCGATCGTGTCGATCTCCTCGATCAGCGGGATGAACACCGCGCCGTTCCATATCGCCTACGGCACCGCGAAGGCCGCGATCGTCGCGATGACCCGCACCATGGCCGTCGAGCTGGCCGCGGCCGGCATTCGGGTCAACGCGGTGGCTCCGGGAGTCACCAACACCGCAGCCTCGGCCACCTACACCGACGATGACCCCGATCGCGACCTGCAGGCGATCGCCATGGGGCGCCGCGGGCGGCCCGAGGAGCAGGCCGGACCGATCCTGTTTCTGCTCTCGGACCTGGCCGGCTACATCACCGGGCAGACCTTGCTGGTCGACGGCGGGCTCAACCTCAAATGGAGTCACCTCGACGCCGACAACACCTCGCTGTTCCTCAAGGACGACACCTTCCGCGCCGCGATAAGGAGGATGTGATGACCGATCCGGTTCAGGGTTCCGACGAAGAACTCGCACGTCCGGTCACGATCGGTGTTGAGGCCTACACATGTCCGAACTACGCGCGCGCCGAGCGAGACAAGTTGTGGCGCAAGGTATGGCAACAGGTCGGACGGGTCGAAGATCTACCGGAGGTGGGCAGTTACCTCACCTACGACATCCTCGACGACTCGGTAATCGTCGTCCGAAGCGGGCCGGACGCCTTTCAGGCTCACCACAACGTCTGCATGCATCGTGGCCGCCGACTGGTCGACACCCCCGCCGGGGCGAAGAACGCCTGCGCGCGCACCCGCAAGTCGTTCGTGTGCGGTTTCCATGGCTGGACCTACGGACTCGACGGCGCCTGCACCCATATTCGCGAACAGGATGACTGGCAGGGCACTCTGACGCCTGCGAACACTCATCTGCGCTCGGTGCGAGTCGACACCTGGGGCGGCTGGCTCTGGATCAACATGGATCCCGACTGCGAATCGTTGGCCGACTACCTGTTCCCGGCCGCGAAGATCCTCGAACCGTTCGGCCTGGAGAACATGCGCTACAAGTGGCGCAAATGGCTGGAGTTCGACTGCAACTGGAAGGTCGCCATGGAGGCCTTCAACGAGACCTACCACGTCTACACCACCCATCCGGAGTTCAACAGGTTCGGCGAGTTCAAGGGCTGGGCGAGGGTGCAGGGCAAGCACAGCAACCTCGGTTACGACGCTCCCGACGATCTGGAGGCGACCAAGTCGAAGATTCGGCTGGGGACCGGCGCCGATCCGCGGGTGTCGACCGCGGAGATGCAGGTCTACACCATGGAGGAGACCAACGCCACCACCACCGCCACTCTGGTGAACGCCGCCAAGCGACTGGTCGACGAGCTACCCGAGGGCACCACGGCCGAGAAGGTCCTCGAACACTGGCTCGCCTCGGCGCGGCGCGACGATGCCGCCCGCGGCGTCATCTGGCCGACGATTCCCGCCGATGTGCTCGGGCAGGCCGGCACCGCATGGCAGATCTTCCCGAACTTCCAGATCGGCCAGGGGCTGACAAGTGCCCTGTGCTACAGCGCTCGGCCGCATCCCAGCTACAACCCCGACAAGTGCATCTTCGAGGTCTCGGTGTTCGAACTCTTTCCCAAAGGTGAAGAGCCGCGGACGGAATGGGAGTACACCCCGGTGGGCGACCCGGGCTGGCGTTCGGTCCTCCCGCAGGACTTCTCCAACATGGCGGCGGTGCAGCAGGGCATGAAATCCCTCGGCTATCCCGGCGCGAAGCCCAATCCCTACCGGGAGCGCGCCATCGTCAACCTGCACCACCAGTTATCGAAGTACATGGGCGCCGGTGCACCCCAAGAAATCCCGACAGGAAACGATCGATGACGGACTGCGCGCCGACCCAGACCCCGGACGACTTCGACATCGAGGCGCTGCGGCGCAAGTACGCCGCCGAGCGTGCCAAGCGCGTTCGCTCCGACGGCTCGCAGCAGTACCTCGAACTCAAGGATGACTTCGTGGAGTTCGCCGAGGTCGATCCGCACACCGCGGTGACTCCGCGGGAACCCCTCGACGCCGACATCGAGGTCGTAGTCCTCGGTGGTGGCATTGCCGGACTGCTCGCCGGCGCCTATCTGAAGAAGGCCGGCGTGGCCGACGTGCGGGTTATCGAGATGGGCGGCGAGTTCGGCGGTGTCTGGTACTGGAATCGGTTCCCCGGAATCCAATGCGACAACGACGCGTACTGCTACGTTCCGCTGCTCGAAGAACTCGACTTCATCCCGTCCAAGAAGTTCGCCGACGGCGCCGAGATCTTCCAGCATTGTCAGAACATCGGAAAGCACTTCGGCCTCTATGACGGGGCGATCTTCTCGACCCAGGTGCGCACCGCCCGCTGGGACGAGGAGATCAAGCGCTGGCGGCTGACGACGAACCGGGGCGACGACTTGCGGGCGCGTTTCGTGGTGATGGCGCAGGGGTCCTACAACCGGCCCAAGTTGCCCGGCATCGCCGGCATCAAGGACTTCATGGACGCGGGCGGCCACGTCTTCCACTCGGCCCGCTGGGATTACGACTACACCGGCGGTGACGCGAACGGTGGCCTGGACAAGCTGGCGGACAAGCGGGTAGCTCTGGTGGGCACCGGCGCGACCGGGGTGCAGCTGGTTCCGCACCTGGGCCGAGACGCCAAACAGCTCTATGTTTTTCAGCGCACGCCGTCGTCGGTCGACTTCCGTCGCAACGAGCCCACCGACCCGCAGTGGGCCGCGTCGCTGCGACCCGGTTGGCAGGCCGAACGCAAGCGCAACTTTCACCGCTGGTCGCCGTTCGAAGGCGTGGTGTTCGACGCCCCCGATATGGTGTGCGACTTCTGGACCGAGTTGGGGCGCAACCTGACCGCTCGTATCGGCGCCAGCCCCGACCCGACGGCTCTGAGCGTCGAGGAGATCATGGCGATGCGGGAGGAGGAGGACTACAAGATCATGGAGCGGCTGCGTCGCCGCATCGACGGTATCGTCGAGGACCCGCAGACCGCTGAGGCGCTCAAGCCGTACTACCGCTTCATGTGCAAACGCCCGACCTCTAGCGACACTTACCTGCCCGCGTTCAATCGGCCCAACGTCACGCTGGTCGACGTGGCCGAATCCAAGGGTGTCGAAAAACTCACGGAGAAAGGCATTGTCGCCGGCGGCGTCGAGTACCACGTCGACTGCGTCATCTTCGCCAGCGGTTTCGAGATATCCACGGAGATCAGCCGTCGGTACGCGATCGACGTGATCGAGGGCCGCGACGGGGTATCGCTGTTCGACCACTGGCGCGACGGGTACCAGACCCTGCATGGGATGACCAGCCGCGGGTTCCCCAATCAGTTCCACACCGGCTTCATTCAGGGCGGTGTGTCGGCCAACACCACCGCGATGTTCGAGCAGCAGGCCGAGCACATCGCCTACATCATTGCCGAGGCTGTCAAACGGGAGGCGACGGTCGTCGAGCCCAGTGCGGAGGGACAGAACGCCTGGGTCAACACCATCCGTGAGTTGGCATTCGACAACTCGGCCTTCGACTTATCCTGCACACCAGGCTATTACAACAACGAGGGCCGCGGATTCGGCGACGCCAGCCGCTCGTTCTTGGGTGAGGTCTACTCGCCGGGCTTCTACGCCTTCGACGACCTGTTGAGGCAGTGGCGCGACGCCGGCGACCTGAAAGGCCTGGATCTGCAGTGACATCGACGTCGAGGGCTACGACACTGCCGATACGAGAACGCAGCGAGCGGATCGAAACTTCCGTACTGGCAGACCGGATGCTGCACCGAACCGAGGAACCGTTCGCTTGAGCCGACACCGGACTGCGGGTCTGAACTTCGATGGCCGTGTTGCCATCGTGACCGGTGCCGGGCGGGGACTGGGTCGCGCCTATGCGCAGCTGCTGGCGCAGCGGGGTGCCGCTGTTGTCGTCAATGACACCGGTGGTGACCTCACCGGCGACGGCCTGCACGCGGACCTCGCCGAGCAGGTGGCCGCCGAGATCCGCGATGCGGGCGGCGCCGCGGTGGGCTGCACCGCGTCGGTCGCCACACCCGAGGGCGGTGCGGCCATCGTCGACGCAGCGCTGAAGCGCTACGGGCGGGTCGACATCCTGATCCACAATGCCGGAAACGTCCGCCGGGCGCCGTTACGTCAGATGAGTTCGCACGACTTCGAGGCGGTCCTGGACGTGCACCTGCGTGGCGCGTTCCATGTGGTGCGGGCGGCCTTCGGCGTCATGTGTGACGCAGGCTACGGTCGCATAGTGCTGACCTCGTCGATCGGCGGAATCTACGGCAACGCCGATGTGGCCAACTATGCGGCCGCGAAGGCGGGCGTGATCGGGCTGAGCAACGTCGCGGCGCTGGAGGGCGCGGCTCACGGAGTCCGCTGCAACGTGGTGGTCCCGGCGGCGGTGACCCGGATGGCCGAGGGGGTCGACACGTCGGCGTACCCGCCGATGGAACCCGAGCTGGTGGCGCCCGTGGTGGGGTGGCTGGCACACGAGTCCTGTTCGGTCACCGGTGAAGTGTTGATCGCGCTGGCCGGGCGGGTGGCGCGCGCCGCATTGGTTGAGAGTCCCGGTGTTTACCAACCGTCCTGGACGATCGAGGACATCGACGCGCGGATCGAGGCGATCCGCGACGTCACCGAGCCGGTGAGCTTCCCGGTGGTGCCCGACGGGCACGCCGCGCATATCCGCTACAGCTTCGGGATGGCCCAATCAGACGGAACCCAAGTAGTCGAAGGAGAGTTGTGATGCGCGATTACACCCAGTTCTACATCGACGGCCGGTGGGTGGACCCGGCCGAAGCGAAGACGCTCGACGTCGACAATCCGGCCACTGAAAAGGTCTGCGGGAAGATCGCACTGGGCTCGGCGGCCGACGTCGACCTCGCGGTCGCGGCGGCCCGGCGGGCCTTTGACGGCTGGTCGCAGAGCAGCCGCGCGGAGCGGCTGGAGCTGCTGCAGGCGATCCTGGCCGAGTATCAACGTCGCAGCGGCGATCTTGCCGACGCGGTGAGCGAAGAGATGGGGGCACCACCCAGCCTGGCCGCCGGAGTCCAGGTCAATCTCGGGGCGGGTCACCTCGTCACCGCGATCGATGCCCTGAAGAACTTCTCGTTCAGCGAGCAGCGCGGTGACACCTTGGTGGAACGCGACCCGATCGGGGTGTGCGGTCTCATCACACCCTGGAACTGGCCGCTGAACCAGATCGCGGTGAAGGTGTACCCGGCGTTGTCCACCGGCTGCACCATGGTGCTCAAGCCGTCGGAGGTCGCGCCGTTCTCGGCCTACGTCTTCACCGAGATCATGCATGCCGCGGGTGTCCCGGCCGGCGTGTACAACATGGTCAACGGCGACGGCCCCGGGGTGGGGGTGGCGTTGTCGCGGCACCCGGACGTCGACATGGTGTCGTTCACCGGCTCCACCCGCGCCGGCGTGGCGGTGGCGGAGAACGCCGCACCGACCGTGAAGCGGGTGACCCAGGAGCTGGGCGGCAAGAGCGCCAACATCGTGCTCGACGACGACGCGTTCGTCGACAGTGTCACCGCCGGGGTTTCGACCATGATGGTCAACTCCGGGCAGAGCTGTAATGCCCCGTCGCGGATGCTGGTGCCGAACTCGCGCATGGACGAGGCCATCGCGATCGCCCATGCGGTCGCCGAACAGGTCAAGGTCGGCGACCCCGTCGATCCGAAAGCGATCGGTCCGGTGGCGTCAGCGGCGCAGTTCGCCAAGGTGCAGCGCCTGATCGAGCAGGGTATCGCCGAGGGCGCTACGGTCGCCGCCGGCGGCGTGGGCCGGCCGGACGGGATTGAGACCGGCTACTTCGTCCGGCCGACTGTCTTCGCACGGGTGACGAACCAGATGACGATCGCGCGCGAAGAGATCTTCGGCCCGGTGCTGTGCATCCTCGGCTATGACGACCTCGACGAGGCCGTCGAGATCGCCAACGACACCGAGTACGGCCTGGCCGGCTACGTCTCGGGCGCCGATCTCGACGCCGCGCGGGGCATCGCCCGCCGGATCCGGGCCGGCTGGGTGGCGATCAACCACGCTTTCGACCTGAACGCACCGTTCGGCGGCTACAAGCGCAGCGGCAACGGCCGGGAGTGGGGCGACGCCGGATTCCACGAATACCTGGAGACCAAGAGCACTTTGGGCTACGGGGTGGGTGCCGCCGGCTGAGATGGCGCCCGCGCTATTCGTAGTGCACGGTGATCGAGCCGCCTTCGGGAAGGGCCTGGCAGGTCAGGATGTAACCGTCGGCCACTTCGTCGTCGTCGAGCACGGTGTTGTTGAGCATGGTCGCGCTGCCCTCGGTGATCTGGGCGATGCAGGTGCCGCAGTTGCCCGCCTCGCAGGAGAACGGCGGAGCCAGTCCGGCGCGGCGGGCGCTCTCCAGCAGGGTCTCGCGAGGGACCCGCGGCACCGATTCCTTCTGGCGCCCCAGGTGGATCGTGACGGTCCCCGACACCTCGGTGTCGGGCGCCGGGGCCGCCGACGACGGGGCCGGTGCCGGAACGGTCGCCACATCGAAGTCCTCGATGAACAGCCGGCCCGGACCGGGCCAGGCCGCGCGCACCACATCCATGAATCCGGCCGGCCCGCACACGTAGCAGTCCGCGCCGGTGTCGGCGCCGACGAATTCCGTGACCGCCGTGGCGTCCAGGAGTCCGTCGTCGGCGTCGCGGTGGCGGTGCACGGACAGTCGCCCGGGGTAGCGGGCGGCGAGTTCGTCCAGCGCGCGTTCGAAGATCGCCGCGGTAGCGTCCCGATCGGCGCAGAGCAGTCGCACGGCGCGGTCGGTGGTCGCCAGTGCGCTCTTGGCCAGCGAAAGGATGGGAGTGATCCCGCTGCCGCCGGAGAACGCCAGCAGCGGAGCCGCCGACTCTTGCAGGCAGAAGGTCCCCGCCGCGCGGGTCATGACCAGCTCGTCGCCTTCGGCGACGTTGTCCAGCAACCAGTTCGACACCTTGCCGCCGGGAACACGCTTGACCGTGGTCGTCAGCTCGGTGTCGGTCTCTGGCGCGCTCGACATCGAGTAGGACCGGTACAACTCCTCGCCGTCGACCCGTACCTGGAACGTCGAATACTGGCCGGCCCGGTAGGGAAACGGTGTCTCGTGGGGCGCCAGCACGAAGGTGTAGGCGTCGGCGGTCTCTTTGACGATGCGCGTCACGGTCGCTCGCTGGAAAACATGAGTGACCGCCATGCCCACCCCTTCTGGTTTGCGTTCTTCACTTGAGAGAATACTATTCTCTCAAACCGATAGGATCTTCTCAAATGTCGCCAGGATCGTCCACAGCAGTGCTTGCGTTCGAGGATCGGCAGTGGCGGCTGCCCGAACTCGACGCGCTGGCCGGCGACCTGGCCGCCGTGCTGGCGACCGACGGCGTGCGCACCGGAGACCGGGTGGCGCTGATGTCATCGAATCGCCCGGAGTTCGTCATCGCGGTGCGCGCCATCTGGCGCCTGGGTGCGGTCGCCGCCCTGATCAGCCCGGCCTGGAAGCGCGACGAGGTGGCGCACGCGCTCGCGCTGGTGCAACCCCGGTGCGCCCTCGGCGACCACCCGGTACTGGCCGAGCTGATGCCGATGCGGCACCTCGATGATGTGATGGCCGAGATTCCGGCCGCCACCTGGGAGGGTGATCCACCGCCGGCCGGCTCCGACGCGCTGCTGGTGTTCAGTTCCGGCACCACCGGGTTGCCCAAAGCCGTCCGGCACACCCACGCCTCGCTGGCCGCGGCGGTGGGGCACTGGCGGGATGCCTTGGGGCTGAGCGCCGCCGACCGGATCCAAGTGGCGACACCGCCGTCGCACATCCTGGGGCTGCTCAACATCCTTACCGCGCTGCAGGTCGGGGCGTGGGTGCGGTTGCACCGCCGGTTCGACATCGACGCGATGCTCACATCGATCGGTACCGACAAGATCACCGTGGAGATGGCCGTGGCGCCGATAGCTCTGGCCATCGCCGCGCATCCGGACCTGGAATCATTCGACCTGTCCTCCCTGCGTTTCATCATGTGGGGTGCCACCCCGGTGACCGCGGTCGTCGCGGACACCGTCACCCGGCGCACCGGCGTGCCGTTTGTGCCGGCCTACGGCACCAGCGAACTGCCGGTGATCGCCTGCAATCCCGTCGATGGGGCGCGACGCAACCTGGCGGTTCCGGACACCGTGGGCCGGCCCGTGCCCGGGGTCGAGCTGAAGGTGGTGGACCTGGATGCCGACGATGCCGCCCCCGAGCCGTTGCCGCCCGGAGCTCTCGGCGAGATCCTGGTCCGGTCCGAATCCCTGATGGCCGGCTACCTTCCCGCCTCGGCGACCGCAGAGGTGGTGCGCGACGGATGGTTTCATACCGGCGACGTGGGCTACGTCGACGCCGGCGGCCGGTTGCGGATCACCGATCGCTGCAAGGAGATGATCAAGGTCCGCGGCTTTCAGGTCGCCCCCGCCGAGATCGAGGCGGTGTTGCACGAGCACCCGGCGGTCGCTGACTGCGGCGTGTTCGGGGTGCCCGACGAGCGTGACGGTGAGGCCGTCGTCGCCGCGGTCGCACTGCACGCCCCGGTCAGCGCCGAGGAACTGTGCGCGCTGGTCGGCGACCGCCTCGCGTCCTACAAGCGGCTGCGCCGGGTGGTGTTCGTACCTGAGATCCCTCGGTTGCCTTCCGGAAAGCTGTTGCGCCGACTACTGAAGGAGCGCCTATGGATGTCCGGCTGAATGCCGAGCAGCGTCAACTGCGAGACGCCTCGGCCAAGCTCGCCGACGATCTGGGGCCGGGCTCGGTGGCCGACCTCGACGATGCGAGCCGGATAGCCCGCCTGGAACGCGCCGTCGAGCAGACCGGCTGGCGCGCTTTACGTTCCGACGGCGCCTCGGGAGTCGAGGTGGCGATCGTCGCCGAGGAGTTCGGGCGCGGCCTCATCGATGTGCCGTTCCTCGGACCGGTACTCGCCGACGACCTGCACCGCCGGGTGGCCCTGGGCGAGGACCCGACCACCGTTGCGGTCGGTGACACCGCCATCGACGCCCGCGGTGCCGCGAAGGCGGTGACGGTACGCGGTCGCACGGTGCTGACCGCCCCCGTCGGCGCGCTGCGCACCAGCGCCGACCTGACCCGGCCCGTCGCGGGTCTTGCCGGTGCGCCGCAGCGGGTCGGTGAGCTCGGCGCCGAGGACGCATTGCGGTGGCAGGCGCTGGCGCTGGTGACGACGTGCGCCGATCTGGTCGGCACCGCGCGTGGTGCGCACGGTCTGGCATGCGATTACGCCAAGCTCCGTGAGCAGTACGGCAAACCCATCGGGTCCTATCAGGCCATCGCACACCTGCTCGCCGAGGGACTGGCGCTGATCGAGGGCTCGGTGAGCGTGCTGCGGCACGCGGCCTGGGCGGTTGACGAGGCGCCCGCGGCCGACGCGGTGCGTGCCGCCCGGATCGCCAAGATCTACTCGGCACGCACCGCGCGGACGGTCTGCGAGACCGCGATCCAGGTGCACGGCGGCATCGGCAACACCTGGGATTGCGCGGCGCACGTCTACCTGCGGCGGGCGCTGACTTCGACCGGCCTGTGGCCCGTGACGATAAGGGAGATCGCAGATGGACTTTCGTGATTCGCGCGCCGAAGCCGACTTCCGCAGCAGGCTTCGGGCCTGGCTGACGGAGCGCGCCGGTACCTTCCCCGCCGCCGGCGACGACGAATACTGGGCGCGCCAGGGTGAGTGGCATCAGGCACTGTATGCGGGCGGATTCTTCGGGGTGTCCTGGCCGCGGGAGTACGGCGGCCAGGATCTGCCGCCGGTCTATGACGTGATCGTCGACGAGGAGCTGGCGGTCGCGGGCGCCCCGCCGCGGCCGAGTCTGGGGTATCTGGTGGTCGGGCTGGGCCGGCACGCCAGTGACGAACTGCAGCAACGGTTCCTGCCCGGCATGATCGACGGCACCCAGCGCTGGTGCCAGGGCTTCTCCGAACCCGGGGCGGGTTCGGATCTGGCATCGCTGACCACCACGGCGACCCGGGAAGGCGACGACTACGTCATTCACGGGCACAAGATCTGGACCAGTTACTCCGATGTCGCCGACTGGTGTCTGCTGCTGGCCCGCACCGACAAGGACGCTCCCCGGCATCGCGGTATCTCGGCGTTCGTCATCTCGATGCACCAGCCCGGAATCGAGCAGCGGCCGTTGCAGATGATCAACGGGGTCACCACGGAATTCGGCCAGGTGCTGTTCGACGGTGCGCGGGTGCCGGCGAGTCAGATGATCGGGGCTCCAGGGGAGGGCTGGGCGCTGGCGATGACGGTCGTTGGTCATGAGCGCGAACCGTCGACCCTGGGATACTCGGCGCGCTACGGCAAGTTGGTGCGCCAGATGGCGAACCGTGTACCGGGGGACGTGCCGGAGGAATTGGCCTGGGCAGCAGTCGAAACCGAGATGCTGCGGTTGCATGTGCGCCGGCGGCTCTCCGAACAGCTCGACGGCCTCTCGCACGGGCCGGAGGGTTCGTTGGACAAGCTGCTGATGACCTGGGTGGAGCAGTCCGTCGGCCACGCCGCGCTGGCGGTCGGCGGGGTCGACGACCCGGACCTGCTCAGCGCCTACCTGTACAGCCGTGCCCAGAGCGTGATGGGCGGGACTTCGCAGATTCAGAAGAACATCATTGCCGGCCGAATACTGGGGTTGTAGACCCGCGAAGGAGTCTGACATGTACGACATGCCCGCCGAGATCGACGTGCGCGCCGAGGGACCGCTGCGGATCATCACGCTGAATCGCCCCGACGCGCTCAATGCGGTCAACGATGCGCTGCACACCGGTCTGGCGAAACTGTGGCCCCGGTTGGAGGAAGACGACGAGGCGCGGGCGGCGGTGCTGACCGGCAGCGGGCGGACGTTCTCCGCCGGAGGCGATTTCGCCTACCTCGACGAACTCCGCCGCGATGAGAAGCTGCGTGCCAAGACGATCGCGCACGGCCGCGATATCGTGCTGGGCATGGCACGCTGCCGTACCCCGGTCATCGCGGCGGTGAACGGCCCCGCTATCGGCCTGGGTTGCAGTCTGGTGGCGCTGAGCGACATCGTCTACATCTCGGAATCGGCCTACCTGGCCGACCCGCACGTGCAGGTGGGTCTGGTCGCCGCCGACGGCGGCCCGCTGACCTGGCCGTTGCAGATGAGTCTGTTGCTGGCCAAGGAATACGCCCTGACCGGAGCACGTATTCCGGCGGCCCGGGCAGTGGGGCTGGGTCTGGCCAATCACGTAGCCGAAGATCCGCTGGCGGAAGCGATTTCGTGTGCCAAGCGAATCGCTGAGTTGCCTCGCCAGGCGGTGGAGAGCACCAAACGGCTGCTCAACATCCACCTGGAGCGTGCGGTACTGGCCACGCTGGATTTCGCCAATATGGCCGAAGATCAGTCCTTCAAGACCGACGACTTCGCGGCTATCGTCGATCGGCTCACCGCGAACAAGAACTGACGGTACCGATGACCATTGCCGAGTTGCTGGCCGCGGCGCGCGGGGGCTCCGTCCGCGCCACCGGCCGGTTGCTCAGCTTGGTCGAAAGCGGCCGGCGGGCCGAAGTCCTGGCCGCCGTGGGGCCGGCGGCCGCGCGCGTCATCGGGGTGACCGGGCCGCCGGGGGCGGGCAAGTCCACCACGATCGCTGCCCTGGTGGGGGCTTACCGACAGCGCGGCCTGCGGGTGGCGGTGCTGGCCGTCGACCCGTCCTCGCCGTTCAGCGGCGGGGCACTGCTGGGTGATCGCATCCGGATGGCTGCCCACATCAACGACCCGGAGGTGCTCATCCGGTCGGTGGCGGCCCGCGGCCACCTGGGCGGACTGGCCGAGGGGGTGCCCGCAGCCCTGCAGCTGCTCGCCGCGCTCGGCTTCGACGTGCTGCTGCTGGAAACGGTCGGGGTGGGCCAATCCGAGATCGAGATCGCCGCGATCGCCGATCCGACAATCGTGGTGCTCAATCCTGGCGCCGGTGACGCGGTCCAGGCCGCCAAGGCCGGATTGCTGGAAGTCGGCGACATCGTGGTGGTCAACAAGGCCGACCGCGAGGGTGCCGAGCAGACCGTGCGCGACCTTCGGGTCGAGCTGATGCACACCGGCGCACCGATTCTCACCCTGATCGCTGCGCGCGGCGACGGTCTCGACGAGTTGGTGGACACCATCGAAGCCCATCACCGCACCGACAGCCGGGAGCGTCGGCTGGCCCGGGCCCGGGCGCAGATCCTGTCCTTGGCTCAGACCCGGTTGCGCACCCATCCCGCGCTGGACCGGCTCACCGAACAGGTTGTCGACGGTGCCGATGATCCCTACTCCGCGGCGGAGCGGCTGTTGTCTGACTAGCCGACTGGCTACTCTCATCGCATGGCTTCCACTCCGGCCGCTGCCCAGTTCCGCTTCATTCCCCGCAGCGCGGCGCAGACGCGCATTCTCGACGCTGCGCTGCAGTTGATCGGCGAACACGGCGTCGGCGGAACGTCGTTGCAGATGATCGCCGACGTGATCGGGGTGACCAAGGCGGCGGTCTATCACCAGTTCAAAACCAAGGATGAGATCGTCGTCGCGCTCACCGAGCGGGAATTGGGGGCGTTGGAGGACGCGCTGGAGGCCGCCGAGGCCGAGCAGAGTCGGCCGCGGGCTCGAGAAGTGTTGCTCGACGGGGTCATCGACATGGCGGTGCGTAGGCGGGGTGCGGCCAGCACCCTGCAGTTCGATCCGGTGATCGTCCGGCTGCTGGCCGAGCATCAGCCTTTTCAAGAGTTCATCGCGCGGTTGTACGGGGTGCTCGTCGGCGAAGCCGGCGACGACGCCGTGGTGTCGGCGGCGATGTTGTCCGGTGCCATCGCTGTTGGGGTGATGCATCCACTGGTGGGCCACGTCGACGACGACACGCTGCGTGCCCAATTGCTGCGACTTACCAAGCGCTTCATCGAGGCGCCGGACGGCGCCGGAGGGTGAAGGCCATTGACCGTGAGATAGCCGATCGGCTATCTTTCGGGTAGTCGATCGGCTAGGGCGGTTCGGTCCCGACGGCCGCCCGGCTGGTGTCGCCGGGCGAGCAGCGGAGGAATCACGCCATGCAGATGATCGCTGAGGCGGAGGAGACTCCGCAGGCCACCGCATTCCGGGCGCAGTTGGTGCTGCTGTGGTCGGGTCCCGCGGTCGGCGCGGTGTTGCTCGTGCTGTTCGCGACCTTCCCGGGGTTCTTCCCGCCGATGTCACCGACCATGTCCGCGGCGCAGGTTGCCGAGTTCTATGACCAACACCGATCGTGGATCCGTCTCAGCATGGTCGGATTCAACCTGTGCGGGATTATGATCGTGCCGTTCCTGGTGCTGATCGTGGGCCAGATGAAACGGATGTCCACCCAGAGTCACGTGTTCGCCTACGGGTATCTGGCCGCGGTGGTCAGCGGGGCGACGCTTTTCGCGCTGTCCAACATCTTCTTCGGGGTGGCGGCCTTTCGGTCCGATCGCAGCCCCGAGGTGATCGAGGCGCTCAACGACCTGGCGTGGATGTCGTTCATCGCACCTGTCGGGATGATCGTCGGCCAGTTCGCGATGTTGGCTTGCGCCGTCTACGCCGACCGCGGTCCCGATCCGGTGTTCCCGCGCTGGGTGGCCCACCTGTCCGTGATCACCGCGTTGGCCATGCTGCCGTCGGTCGCCGCCACGGTGTTCAAGACCGGGCCGTTGGCCTGGGACGGTCTCATCTCGTTCTGGGTGCGTAACGGGGCCTTCGCGGTGTTCGTGTTCGCGATGTTCTTCGCGCTACGAGATGCCCTGTATCGGCAGGGCGTTGCCGAGGGTGTGCTGCGGTGAACGTCGCCACCCTGCTCTACGGCGACAGCAATATCGAAGCCACCCCGCCGCCCGGTGCGGGCAAACCCGATGTGCGCGTGGTGTGGTGGATCTTCGTGGTGTTCTACGGCCTGATGGGCCTGGGGGTGTGCCTGCTCGGCCGGGTGACACCGCCACCAAGGCCCGACGTGGGCCCGGAGGCGATGCAGGCCTGGTTCGCCCAGCACGCGATGACCATGCACTTCGGCTTCGTGTTGCTGCTTGCCATCACCGGCGGGGCCGCGATCTCCAACGGCCTGGTCGGCTACCACATGATGCGGATGACATCGGGCAAAGTGTTGGCCTACGCCTACATCGGCGGCATGGCGGTGGGAGCCGTCCCCGGCTTCCAGATGGTGATTCTGTGCTACTCGCTCGGGGCGTTCCGGCCGGACCGTGACCCGGAGATGGTGCGATTCTTCTACGACCTGGGAATGTTGTCCTACAACGGCTCGCTGGGTTGCTTCACCGCCGCGTACTTCAGCCTGGCCATCGCGATCTTCTACGACAAGAACAACATCTTCCCCAAATGGTTTGCCTACGTGAGTATCTGGCAGATCGTCACCGAGGTGATCGCCAGCCAGATGTGGCTCTTCGACTCCGGTGCGTTCGCTTGGAACGGGGTCATCACGTTCTACATCGCCGTCGTGGTGTTCTGTGTCTGGCTGGCGGCGTTGATCGCATTCCTACAGGTGACGGGCGCCCGCGAACCCGTCGATTCACCACCGATCGTCTGACTCTCCGGCTGGAGGCGCATTGATGACTGACCAGAAAGCACCGACCGTGCGTCGGCTGGGGGCCGCCGGAAGGCGCCCAGCGACTCATCTGCCCGGTGACGGGCACATGTGGTTCATGGTGCTGGGTGATCTGTTCATCTTCGGTAGTTACTTCCTGGCGTACATGGTGTTCCGGGCAATGGCTCCCGAGGAGTTCCTGGCCGATCAGCAACACCTCAACGTCACCCTCGGCGTCGTCAACACCATCGTGTTGATCACCAGCTCGTGGCTGATCGTCGAGAGCGTGCACGCGGCTCGGGACGGTAATCGGGCCGGTGCCATCGGCCTG
The DNA here is from genome assembly GCF_000972905.1 of Mycobacterium sp. UM_Kg27. Classification (NCBI taxonomy): domain Bacteria; kingdom Bacillati; phylum Actinomycetota; class Actinomycetes; order Mycobacteriales; family Mycobacteriaceae; genus Mycobacterium; species Mycobacterium sp. UM_Kg27. The sequence continues at coordinate 1,654 of NZ_JRMM01000059.1, read as the reverse complement.
GTCCGCGGGGGAATGTTCTGCGGTGTGGTGTTCGCGGTCATCAAGGTCTATGAATGGACCGCTGAAATCCAAGCGGGATACACCAATTCAAGTACCTTCTTCAGCTTCTACTACGTCCTGACGGGGGTGCACCTGTTCCATGTGGCTCTGGGCCTGATCATTCTCGGCGTGGTGATCCGCGACCTGCGCAATCCGCGCCGGGCCCGGATCAGCATGGTCGAACAGGGCGCAACCTATTGGCACATGGTCGATCTGCTCTGGGTCGTGATATTCGCACTGCTCTACGTGATGAGGTGAATCGGGTGACCGCACAGCCAGAATCGATACTCGAGCACCGGCCGGAGCGTCTTACCGCCGCCACCTGGCTTGTCCTGGTGGCCATCACCGTGCTGGCCTGGTGGCTGGCTCCGGGGCACAGTGCCGGCCCTGTCGAGCCCAGCATCCCGATCACCGTCACGGTGATCGCGCTGTCGGCCGTCAAGGCCCGGTTGATCATCCGCAACCTCATGGAGGTGCGCAGCGCACCGATCTGGTTGCGCCGCACCACCGACACCTGGCTGGCGGTGCTGTGCACGGCCGTGCTGGTGATCTACCTATGCTGAGCGGGAAACCGGGGCAGATTCAACGGTAGATCGTTGTAGGTGGCGATCCCGGGTTCGGCGGCGACGACGGCCGGGATGGCGTTGATCGGCGGCATCGCGGTCATGATGTGGCCGAGCTCGAAGAAGTCGTCGAGGGACTTGGCCGAGGCGATCAGGTCGGGTGGCGGAGTGAAGCCGACCTGCATGTTGACCGTCGGCCGGCCGTCGATGGTGATCTTCCAGCCGTCGCCGTCGAGCTGCCAGTCCGGTTCGAGTGTTTGACCTTTGCGCCACCGCACGTTGATGTCGATGACGCATCTGCCATTGACGATTCCCTGCCAGCTGGCGAACACCCCGGCCACCTGACCGGACCGGATCGTCCATGAGGCCATCGGGAGATCCGCGGTGGTCTGGGCGTATTCGCAGGAGCAGGTGATCTCATCGAGTTCGACGCCCATCGCGTCGGCGAGCAGCCGGACCGCCTCGGCGAAGACCGCCGTACCGCGCGCGGCCATGGGCTCCAGGTCCGGGTCGTCGATCGCGGTGCCGAAACCCACCGGCCGTTCGGTGTCGGGGGAGTCGTAGAGGGTGGTGTCGGCCGTCTCGGTGATGGTGATCTTGTCGACCCGGTCGCATGCCGTCGCCGCCACGATCGCCAGCAGTTCGGCGAAGCCCGGGCTGACTCCGGAGCCGAACAGGGTGGACCCGCCCTTGTGGCACGCCTCGTCGAGCCGGGCCCGGTCGTCACCGAGGTTATGGCCGGTGATGAAAGACGCTGACGTCACGACGTTTACGCCCGCCGAGAGGATCTGCACCAGCTCATCGACGTTGATCCACATCGGGTTGTAGACCACGCAGTCCGGCTTGAGTGCCAGCAGCGCCGCGGCGTCGTTGGTCGCGGTGACGCCGAGCGGGTCGATGCCGGCCAGCTCGCCGGCGTCGCGGCCGACTTTGTTGTCCGACCAGGCGAAGAGGCCGACGAGTTCGTAATTGGGGTTGCCGGCGATCGCCCGGACGGAACTCTTGCCGACGTTGCCGGTCGTCCACTGGACGACCCGGTAGGGGGAGGCGGG
>NZ_JRMM01000058.1:0-24162 GCF_000972905.1 Mycobacterium sp. UM_Kg27 | reverse complement strand
AGGGCCACGGTCGCTCGCCGTCGGCGCCACCTACGAAGCCACCCTCGCCGACACCAACAACCTGCACCGCCGGGTGATCCTGCTCTGTACCGTCGCGATCGGCGCGGCCGCGCTGCTGGGCTGGCTGCTGACCGCGTTCGCGGTACGACCGCTGCGACGGCTGGCGCAGCAGGCGCGATCGATCGACGCCGGCGATGAACGGCCGGAGATCGAGGTGCGCGGCGCCACCGAGGCGGTGGAGATCGCCGAGGCGATGCGCGGCATGTTGCAACGGATCTGGAAGGAGCGCGACCGCACTCAAGAGGCACTGGCCTCCGCACGGGACTTCGCTGCGGTCTCCTCCCATGAGCTGCGCACCCCGTTGACCGCGATGCGCACCAATCTCGAAGTGCTGACCACCCTGGACCTGCCGGACGACCAGCGCAAGGAGGTGCTGCACGACGTCGTGCGCACCCAGACGCGGATCGAGGCGACGCTGTCGGCTCTGGAGCGGCTGGCGCAGGGCGAACTGTCGACCTCCGACGATCACGTACCGGTGGACATCACCGATCTGCTCGACCGGGCGGCCCACGACGCGATGCGGGTCTTCCCCGATTTGAACGTCTCGCTGGTGCCGTCACCGACCTGCATCATCGTCGGGCTGCCGGCCGGATTACGGCTGGCGGTGGACAACGCGATCGCCAACGCGGTCAAGCACGGCGGTGCGACCGAGGTGCAGCTGTCGGCAGTCACTTCACGCGAAGGCGTGGAGATCGCCATCGACGACAACGGCGGCGGGCTTCCCGAGGAAGAGCGCCGCATTGTTTTCGAGCGGTTCTCGCGTGGGTCGACCGCGTCGCATTCGGGGTCCGGACTCGGGCTGGCGCTGGTGGCACAGCAAGCCGAACTGCACGGCGGCACGGCGACTTTGGAAGACAGTCCGCTGGGCGGAGTGCGCCTGCTGCTGCGGCTCCCGCCGCCGCGCTGAACGCACTGCGCCCGGGTAATCAGCCGTTTGCGGTGGACTTCTGCCCGCCCTGGGAGCTGGTTGCGAGCTCGTTGACGATGTGGGCCGGAGCCCAGGCATCTTCGGCGGCGGCCTGCACGGCGGCCGCTTCGTCCGGCTTCGCCGCGGTCCCGCCCAGCGTCACGGTGTCGCCGGTGATCGCCACCGTGAAATCGCCGATGTCCGCGGCCGCCTCGAACACCGGGGCCGCGCCGGAGAAGTCGACCGGCACCGCTGTCGGCACCACCGCGAGATGGTCGATAACGGTGACCTCATCGCTCAAGGTCAAAACCGCGTCCAACAGCTCTCGTTTTGCCGCCGGATCGGCCACGTCTCCGGCCAGGGTGAATTCGCTGCCGTGACGGATCACCGACACCGGCACCGGTGCTGCCGGCACGGCGGCGGGCTGCGGGTCGGCGGCGGGTTGGTGCGCGCGTTCCAGTAGGCCGTAACCGATCGCAGCGAGCAGCGCCGTTGCCAGCGCCGCCCCGATCAGCCGGGCGCGCACTCAGCGTGTGCCGAGCAGGTCGATCACGAAGACCAGGGTCTTTCCGGCCAGCGGATGGCCGGTTCCATCGGGACCGTAGGCCAGCTCCGGTGGGATCACCAGCTGACGCCGGCCGCCCACCTTCATGCCCGGGATGCCGTCCTGCCACCCGGCGATCAGCCCGTCCAGCGGAAATTCCAGCGATTCCCCGCGGTTCCACGAGCTGTCGAACTCCGCGCCGCTGTCGTAGTCGACGCCGAGGTAGTGCACGTTGACGACCCCGCCGGGGACGGCCGCCGGGCCTTCCCCGACGACGATGTCCTCGATGACCAGCTCGGCGGGTGCCGGTCCGGTCGGAACGGTGATCTGTGGCTTGGCAGGGTCACCCATAGTGGTTACCGTCCGCCGATGCCGACGTAGTCACGCTCGGTGTAGCCCGTGTAGATCTGGCGGGGCCGGCCGATCTTGCTGTCGCCCTCGTCGTGCATCTCGCGCCAGTGCGCGATCCAGCCGGGGAGCCGGCCCAGCGCGAACAGCACCGTGAACATCTGCGCCGGGAAACCGATCGCCCGGTAGATCAGGCCGGTGTAGAAGTCGACGTTCGGGTAGAGCTTGCGCTCCACGAAGTAGTCATCGGTCAGCGCGGCCTCTTCGAGGTCCTTGGCGATGTTGAGCAGTTCGTCGTCACCGCCGAGCTTGCCGAGGATCTTGTCGGCCTGTTCCTTGACGATGCGCGCCCGCGGGTCGTAGTTCTTGTAGACCCGGTGGCCGAAGCCCATCAGCTTGACGCCGTCTTCGCGGTTCTTGACCTTGTGGACGAAGTCGGTGACGTTGCCGTTCTGCTGGTCGCGGATCTGCTCGAGCATCTCCAATACCGCCTGGTTGGCGCCACCGTGCAGCGGGCCCCACAGCGCATTGATGCCGCCGGAGATCGAGGTGAACAGGTTGGCCCGCGAGGAGCCCACCAGCCGCACCGTCGATGTCGAGCAGTTCTGCTCGTGGTCGGCGTGCAAGATGAACAGCATGTCCAGGGCCCGGACCACCTCGGGGTCGGCCTCATAGGGCTCGGCGGGCAGGCCGAAGGTCATCCGCAGGAAATTCTCCACCAGGCTCAGCGAGTTGTCCGGGTACAGGAACGGCTGGCCGGCCGACTTCTTGTAGGCGTAGGCGGCGATAGTGGGCAGCTTGCCCAGCAGCCGGATAGTCGACAGTTCCACCTGGTCGTTGTCCGACGGGTCCAGCGAGTCCTGGTAGTAGGCGCTCAAGGCGTTGACCACGCTCGACAGCACCGGCATCGGGTGAGCGTTACGCGGGAAGCCGTCGAAGAACCGCTTCAGGTCCTCGTGCAGCATGGTGTGCCGCTGAATCCGGCCGGTGAACGCGGCCAGCTGGTCGGAGGTGGGCAGCTCGCCGTAGATCAGCAGGTAGCTGACCTCGATAAAGGTGGACTTCTCGGCCAGCTGCTCGATCGGGTAACCGCGGTAGCGCAGGATGCCTGCGTCACCGTCGATGTAGGTGATGGCGCTCTTGACCGGCGAGGTGTTGGCGTAGCCATTGTCGAACGTGGTGTAGCCGGTCTTGGCGAGCAACGAACCGATGGCGAGAGCGTCGGACCCCTCGGTCGCCTCGACGATCGGCAGTTCTAGCTCGCCGCCCGGATACCGGAGAGTGGCGGTGTCATCGGTTGCGGCCACAAGGAACCCCTTTGCGCTATTCGGCAGACCAGATTGAGCGTGTATAGGAAAAGGTAGTCGGTTCGGGCCCAGCGCGCCCGCCCGGGGCCGAGGTATCCCGTATCGGCGTTACGGTGGCGGCAGCGGGTGCACATCGCCGGGCCGGCGATAGCGCAGGAAGGCGGGCGCTGCCAGGGCCGCAAGCATCACACCCACCACCACCAGCGCCCCGCCACCGGCGGACGCCGCGGCCGTCCCCACCACCGCCCCGGCCGCGCCGTGCACCGCATCGGCGAGCCGCGGACCACCGGCGACGATCACGGTGAACACCCCCTGCAGCCGGCCGCGGATCTCGTCGGAGGCGGCCTGCTGCAGCATCGACGACCGGAACGCCGCCGAGACCATGTCCGCGGCACCACCGACCGCTAGAAACAGCAGCGCCACCCACAGCGCTCGGCCCGCGTGCCCGCCGCCATGCCCGACCGCGAATCCGAAACCGATCATGGCCACTCCCCAGACCACGATCGCGGCCACGACAACCAGGCCCTGACGGGTGATCCGCGGCAGCCACCCCGAGAACACCCCACCGAGCACCGCCCCGGCCGACATCGCCGCGGCCAGCAACGCCATGGTCGTGCCGCCCTCGACCGAGCCACCGAAGTCCGCGCTCGCGATCTGCGGGAACAGCGCCCTGGGCATGCCGAGGATCATCGCGATCAGGTCCACCACGAACGACATCAGCACCACGGTGTTGCCGGCCAGGTAACGGAACCCGTCAAGCACGGCCGTGATCGGCGAAGCTGACGGTCCGGCCCGCTCGATCGGGGGCATGGGCGTCAGCCGAAACGTCGCCCAGACCGGGAAGATGCACGTCGCCGCATCGATCAGATACAGGGTGGACAAATCCACCCAGCCGAGCAGTAGCCCGGCCAGCAGGGGCCCGACGATCGCCCCGAACTGCATGACGGTCATGTTCAGCGAATTGGCGGCGGGCAGGTCCTTGCCGGCCACCAGTCGAGGAATCGCCGCGGACCGGGTCGGGGCATTGACCGCATAGAACCCCTGCTGGACACCCAGCAGTACGAGCACCACCCACACGTTCTCGAGTCCGGCCGCAGCCTGGATCCACAGCAGTAGCGAGGCCCCCGCCAGCCCGCAGGAGGCGATGATCAGCAGCTTGCGGCGGTCCATGGCATCGGCCCAGGCGCCGCCGAGCAAACCGAAGACGACCAGCGGCACCAGGGCGAACAGTCCCGACAGCCCGACGTAGGCCGAGCTGCGGGTCAGCGCATAGAGCTGTACCGGCACCGCGAAGATGGTCAGGTTCGCCCCGATGACGGTCGGGATTCCGGCCACCCACAACCGCCGAAAGTCGGGGCTGCGCAACGGGGTGGTATCGGCGAAGATCCTCACCGCGGCGGCACCGGACTCACGGCTGGAGTCGCTCCACCCGCCCGTCGGTCACCCGAATCCGGTTGTGCAGCCGGCCTTCCCGGCCCTGCCAGAACTCCACCACCTCCGGGGCGATCCGGTAGCCGCGCCAGTTCGGCGGCGCTGGGATCGCCTCGGCGCCGGAGAACTGTTCCGTCACGGCGTCCAGCTGCGCCAGCAGTGCGGCTCGCGACGCGATCGGCTGCGACTGCTGCGATGCGCAGAAACCCAGCTGCGACGCCCGCGGTCGGTGCACCCAGTACTCGGCGCTGACCGACTCGTCGAGCTGGGTGACCCGTCCGCGAATGTGGACTTGGCGGCCCAACTGGTACCAGGGAAAAGTGGCCGATGCGTACGGTGTCGACGCCAGCTCGGCAGCCTTGGCGGAGTCGGAGTCGGTGAAAAACGTCACACCGTTCTCGTCGAGGTTCTTGCACAGCACCGAGCGACTGACCGGACGGCCGGCTTCGACCGTCGCCAGCACCATGGCGTTGGGTTCGGAGATCCCTGCGCGCTCGGCGTCGCCGATCCAGTTGCGCAGCAGAACCTCCCAGCCCTCCTCGAGCCAGTCCGCGTCAAGGTCACCGCTGTTGTCCTTCTCCTGATATTCCACTCGCATCGCCGCCAGGTGCTCGTTGTCGGGGCCGGTCCTGTGCACCGCACAACGCTACGCCCCGCCGCAGACCAGCCGTCGTTACCGGCCGGTAGCAACGGCTGGGCGCCGGGGTGGAAGAATCCAGGGCATGACTGCTGCGGTCCCGGAGAACTTTGTCGCCGGCCTGGAAGGCACCGTTGCCTTCACCACTGAAATCGCCGAACCGGACAAGGACGGCGGCGCGCTGCGCTACCGCGGCGTGGACATCGAGGACCTGGCCGGCAAGGTCGGCTTCGGCGATGTGTGGGCCCTGTTGGTCGACGGCGACTTCAACCGCCCGCTGGCGCCCGCCGAGCCGCTGGAACTGCCGATTCGCACCGGTGACGTCCGGGTCGACGCCCAGGCCGGGGTGGCGATGCTGGCGCCGCAGTGGGGTTTTGAGCCGTTGCTGGACACCGACGACGCCACCGCCCGCGATCAGCTGGCCCGCGCGTCGGTGATGGTGCTGTCCTATGTCGCGCAGTCGGCCCGGGGCCAGGAGCTCGCGGTGTCGCAGCAGACGATCGACGGGTGCGCCACCATCACCGAGCGGTTCATGACCCGCTGGCGCGGCGAGCCCGACCCGCGGCACACCGAGGCGATCGACGCCTACTGGGTGTCGGCGGCCGAGCACGGCATGAACGCCTCGACGTTCACCGCCCGGGTGATCGCTTCCACCGGCGCCGACGTCGGCGCCGCGCTGTCCGGAGCGATCGGCGCGATGAGTGGCCCGCTGCACGGCGGCGCCCCGGCGCGGGTGATCCCGATGATCGCCGAGGCGGAGCGCACCGGTGACGCGCGCGCGGTGGTCAAGGGCATCCTGGACCGGCGCGAGAAGCTGATGGGCTTCGGACACCGGGTGTACCGCGCCGAAGACCCGCGCGCCCGAGTGCTGCGGGCCACCGCCAAGCGTCTGTCGGCCCCGCGTTTTGAGGTGGCAGCGGCACTGGAGCAGGCGGCGCTGGACGAGCTTCGGGAGCGTCGCCCCGACCGGGCCATCGAGACCAACGTGGAGTTCTGGGCGGCGGTGATCCTGGACTTCGCCGAGGTTCCCCCGGCGATGATGCCGGCGATGTTCACCTGTGGCCGTACCGCGGGCTGGTGCGCCCACATCATGGAGCAGAAGCGGCTGGGCAAGCTGGTGCGCCCGTCGGCGATCTACGTCGGTCCGGGGCCGCGCAGCGCGGAATCCGTTGCGGGCTGGGAGCACGTCACCAAGAGCTGACGGGCGGTTCAGCGCCGCCGCAGCGCACCGAGCAGGTTCTGCAACAGGGGCAGATCCGAGTGGTCCTTGACTTCGTCGAGCATGTCCGGCACCCGGGTGAACTTCACCCGCGGGCGGTCTTGGGCTTCGCCGCGGGCGATTTCGGCGTCGTTGATGGCCTTCCAGCCGGCCGCGTCGATGACGTCGGGCTGGTGGGCGTGCACCATCCGGGCGACTGCCCGCGGTCCGGCGATCGGCTCCGTCAGCAGGCCTGCGTTGTAGTCGGCGGCCAGCGTCTGGATGGTCTTGAGCGAGTCGGACTTGTTGGAGCCGATAAACCCGTTGGTACCGCGCTTGATCCAGCCCGAGACGTACGCTCCCGGAACTCGCTCCCCGGTCGACGGGTCGATGACGCGGCCGCCCTCGTTCGGGACGACGCCGGCAGCGTCGTCGAACGGCAGGTCGGCGATGGGCGTTCCGTGGTAGCCGATCGAAGTCAACACCAAGCCGGCGTCGATGCGTCGCACCTGATCGGTTCCGGTGAGCGTGAACTCCACTGCGCTGCAACGGTCATCGCCGAGAACCCGGGCCGGGGTCAACTCGTAGGCGAATCGAATCCGGGGACGGGCGATCGGCGCCGAGGCATCGCCCAGCTTGCTCAATATCTCCAGTTTCTGCCGGGTCAAGGTGTCCTGAACGGTTGCCAGGTCCTCGCGCACCCGGGCATGGTCCTCGGCGTCGAGTACCACCTCAGCGGTCTGCGTCAGCCCCACCAACTCGGGCAGGGTGAACGCGGAGGAGGCCGGGCCGCGCCGGGCGACGATCACCACTTCGGAAACAGCCGAGTCCCGCAGCGCTGCCAGCGCGTAGTCGGCGATGTCGGTGCGGGCCAGCCGGTCGGGGTCGGCGGTGAGGACGCGTGCCACATCGAGAGCGACGTTGCCATTGCCTACGATCACCACCCGCTCGCAGCTGAGATCGACCGGTAGATCAGCGAATTCGGGATGTCCGTTGCACCAGCCGACGACCTCGGTTGCGGTGCCCGTTCCGGGCAGATCCATCCCGTCGATCTCGAGTCGCCGGTCGTGCAGGGCACCCGAGGCGTACAGCACGGCGTGGTGGTGCTGCAGCAGGTCCGCGTGGCCCAGGTGCTTGCCCACTTCGACGTTGAGGAAGAACTGGAATCCGCGGCGCGCGGAGATCTGGTCGAACAACCGGGTGGCCAGCTTGGTGCGCTGGTGATCCGGGGCGACGCCGGCCCGCACCAACCCGTACGGGGTGGGCAGCTTTTCGAAAACGTTCACCAGCACGCCCTGCTGGGTCAGCAGTTCGTCGGCCGCGTACATGGCCGCCGGGCCGGAGCCGACGATAGCCACGGTCAGCGGATATTTGCCGCGTTGATGCAGCTCGGCGGCCGGCAGGATGGGCGCCAGCTTGGAGGTCGGCGGGAGCTTCACCCCTTCAGGCCGTTCCGGGTAGAACGACCTGTTGATCTCCACGAACGGCAACTGTTCGGTCATCACCTTGGTGTGCGGGACGATCGCGTCGACCGGGCAGGCCCGCACGCAGGCTCCGCAGTCCACACACGCATCCGGGTCGATGTAGAGCATCTCCGACGTGGCGAACGCGGGCTCGTCCGGCGTGGGGTGGATGCAGTTGACCGGGCAGGCGAACACACACGACGCGTCGTTACAACACGCCTGGGTAATTACGTGCGGCATGACCTGTGGGTGTCGCTACGCGACCGAGGCGGCAACGGGCGTCAGATGCGCACGCTGCGGCTGGCTGCGGAACCGGGACGGCGCGCCGTGGATCCGGCAGATCCGCCACACCAACTTGGCGATCGGGTTCATCAGGCCGGTGTCGTGGCAGAGCATCCGGACATCGCCGAACATGTCCTGCAACATCTGTCGAGCCTCGGCCGACCGGAAGAAGATGTCCTTGCGGACCTCACGCGGAATGTCGAACTCGGTCCAGAACGCCTTGGGCGGCACCACGATCGCCGAGCACAGGATCCGCATCACGATCGGAACGTACAGCGAGAGCCAGAACCGCTTGCGACGGGGCAGGTTCGGAATGCGCTTATGCAGGTATTCGTGCGCGAAGGAGATGTGCCGCGCCTCCTCGGCCACGTGAATGGCCATCACCCGTTCCATGATCGGGTGCAGGGTTTTGCCTTCGCGCAGGATGGCCTTCTGAATGTGGTCGATGGGCTCCTCGCCGGCGAGGATGCCGAACCAGAACGGGATCGGCAGCGGTCCGGCGACCAGCGGGATGAACGGCTGCACCCACTTGAGCAACCGCGGCATACCCGGCACGTCCGCGCCGATGTGGTTCACCATCTCCTGGAACATCATGGTGTGGTTGCACTCTTCCACCGCCTCGTGCAGGCAGTAGCGGTACTCGGGCGAGCCGTTGGGCACCCAGAACGCGTATTCCATCAAGCCGCGGATCAGGATGGACTCGAAGTGCAGCCCGACTTTGGCGACGTTGGCCTGGCGCCACATGCCGATCTTGATCTGGACGTCCTTCGGCTGGGCCTGGTACCACCAGTGCCGGCCGATCGGGTCGGTACCGGGCAGGATCCAGCGCGGGTCGTTTTCGGTGACCTTGAACTCGGGCGTGTCCCAGTCGATGTCGGTATACGGATTGAAGTTCCGTCGCACCGACCCTTCCGACAACGTGTTGAGGATCTCGACGTAGTTCGCGTCGTCGGTCACTTCCATGTTGGCTCGCCACCGGCGCACGATTCGGGTTCGAGCGGCTTTCTGAGCCATCGGGGACACCTCCACCAGTCGTTTACATTTGCTAGGCGTATGTACAACGGTACCGCAGGTACTGGGTACCCGTCCAGACTCCGAATCAACACTGTGGGCGTGACAGGCGTCGAGCACTTTGGGTGATCTACATCACAATAAACCTGCCCTGCGAGGCAGCGCCGCCCGCTGTCTACGCTAGAGCCCATGGCTGAGCAGCTCACGATCCCGGACAACATCAAGCCCGCTGACGGACGGTTCGGCTGCGGGCCGTCGAAAGTCCGCCCTGAGCAGTTGAACGCGCTGGTCACCACCGCGGCGCCACTGTTCGGCACCTCCCACCGTCAGGCGCCGGTCAAAGACTTGGTCGGCCGCGTCCGCTCCGGGTTGCGCGAACTGTTCTCGGTGCCGGACGGCTACGAAGTGGTCCTGGGCAACGGCGGGTCGACGGCTTTCTGGGACGCTGCGGCGTTCGGTCTGGTCGACAAGCGCTCACTGCACCTGACCTACGGCGAGTTCAGCGCGAAGTTCGCCTCGGCGGTGGCCAAGAACCCGTTCGTCGGCGACCCGATCGTCATCAAGGCCGACGCGGGCAGCGCCCCCGAGCCGCAGTCCGACCCGTCGGTCGACGTGATCGCCTGGGCGCACAACGAGACCTCGACCGGAGTGGCGGTGCCGGTGCGCCGGCCCAGCGGTTCCGGGGATGCCCTGGTCGTCATCGACGCGACCTCGGGGGCCGGCGGCCTGCCGGTCGACATCACCGAGGTCGATGCGTACTACTTCGCGCCGCAGAAGAACTTCGCCTCCGACGGCGGGCTGTGGCTCTCCATCATGAGCCCGGCCGCGCTGGCCCGCATCGAGACCATTGCCGCATCCGGCCGGTGGGTGCCGGAGTTCCTGTCCTTGCCGATCGCGGTGGACAACAGCACCAAGAACCAGACCTACAACACCCCGGCGATCGCCACCCTGGCGCTGTTGGCCGAACAGCTGGACTGGATGCTGGGCAACGGCGGACTGGACTGGGCGGTCAAGCGCACCGCGGACTCGTCGCAGCGGCTGTACTCGTGGGCCGAGGAGCGGTCCTTCACCACCCCGTTCGTCGCCGACCCGGCGTTGCGCTCGCAGGTCGTGGGCACCATCGACTTCGTCGACGAGGTGGATGCGGCCGCGGTGGCCAAGGTGCTCCGGGCCAACGGCATCGTCGACACCGAGCCCTATCGCAAGCTGGGCCGCAACCAGTTGCGGGTCGCGATGTTCCCGGCGGTGGAGCCCGACGACGTGAGCGCCCTGACCCAATGCGTGGACTGGGTGGTCGAACGCCTCTGAGCGAGGCTCTGAGCGCCTGTAATCAGATCGTTATAACGCCCGCGTGTCACGACGGGTGGGGTCGTTCACTGGACTAGAGTCCGCACGTAACCGGGCGTTCGCAAGGAGAAGTCATGCGGGAACTGAGGGCCATCGGCCTCGACGTCGACGGCAAGCACATCATCTGCGAGAGCGCCGGAGACGGCGAAGACCACACCGAGATGTTCCGGGTCCGTATCGATGACCGGTTGCGCGGCGCGGTCCGTGGGGAGGGACACCGGGTCGGACAGCATCCGGCCGATGCGGGCAGCAGCATGCTGCGTCCCAAAGACATCCAGGCGCGCATCCGTGCCGGGGCGTCGGTCGAGCAGGTGGCCGCCGCGGCCGGCGTGGACGTCGCCCGCGTGGAACGCTTCGCCCACCCGGTGCTGCTGGAGCGATCCCGTGCCGCGGAGCTCGCGACCGCTGCGCACCCGGTGCTGGCCGACGGCCCGGCAGTGCCGACCCTGCTGGAGGTCGTCACCTCCGCACTGGTGTCGCGGGGTTTGAGCTCCGACAGCAGCAACTGGGACGCGTGGCGCAACGACGACGGGCGCTGGACGGTGCAGCTGGCGTGGAAGGCTGGCCGCTCGGACAACGTCGCGCACTTCCTATTCAGTCCGGGTGCGCACGGCGGGACGGTGACCGCGGTCGATGACGCCGCCATGGAATTGATCGACCCGGGCTTCGGCCGCCCGCTGCGGCCGGTGGCCGCAGTGGCCGAGTTGGACTTCGAGACTCCGGCCGCCCCCGCGGTGGTCGAAGAGGAGCCGGTGCAGCAGCGGACGGGGACTCGCGCCCGCCGCAGCAAGCCCGAGGTCCCGGGCTGGGAGGACGTCCTGCTCGGGGTGCGCTCGACCGGTCAGCGCTGACCAGCCAGCGCCAGCAGCACCAGCCACGCGCCCGCTACGCCGATTCCGGCGCCCAAGGCCAACCATCGCAGCACGGGTGTGCGCCGCCAGCCCCACACCGTGGGCGCCAGCCCGCCCACCGCAATCAGATTGAGCGCCACCGCCAGCGCCGGGTGGACCCGCAGCAGGCCCAGGCTCAACACGGCGGTCGCGGTGCCGGTCACCGCCGCAACGAACCCCGCCACAGTCAGACCCGTCCCCCACGGCGTACTGGGGGCGGGCGTCATTCCGGCAGCCTAATGCGCTCGTAGAACGCCAGCGCGGCGGCGGTGGCGACGTTGAGCGAGTCGGTGCCCCGCGACATCGGGATGCGGACCCGGATGTCGCTGGCGCGCATCGCCCGCTCCGACAGGCCCGGACCCTCCGCACCGACCAGCACCGCGATCGGTTCGTCGCGCACCTTTGTCATCGCGCTCGACAACAGCTCCGCCCGCGGGTCCGGAGTCATCGCCAGCAGCCGGAAACCCTGCTCGCGCAGCATCGTCAGATCCCCGGGCCAGTCCGCCGAACGGGCGAACGGCACCAGCAGGGCATGCCCCATCGAGACCCGCACCGAGCGCCGGTAGAGCGGGTCGGCGCAGCCGCTGCCGAACACCACCGCGTCCACACCCAGCCCGGCACCGTTGCGGAAGATCGAACCGAGGTTCTCGTGGTCGTTGACGCCTTCGAGCACCGCGATCGTCCTGGCCCCGGCGACCAGATCACCCACCGACGGCTCCGACACCCGCGAGGCGGCGGCCAACACACCGCGGTTGAGGTGAAAGCCCACCACCTCGGCCATCACCTCGGCGGACACCCGGTAATACGGGACGTCCGGGGCATCAGGTGCGGTCAGGTCGAGCGCCAACTCGGTCAGCCGCCGATCGGTGCCCAGCAGCGCCCGTGGGATGAACCGCGATGCCAGCATCCGCTGCACCACCAGCACCCCTTCGGCGATCACCAGCCCCTTGCCGGTGGGCAGGTCCGGGCGACGATCGATGCTGTTCAGATCGCGGAAGTCATCCAGCCGGGAATCGCCGGGGTCGTCGATATCGACAACATCGACGCGCCTGGCCACTGCGGGAACTTTACCGGCGAGGCGCTAACGTCAACGGCGATGACCCCTCAGCACTCCCCGGAGCCCTCCCTTCAGCCGCCACCGCTGCCGACCGCGCTGCTGCGGGTCTGGCCCGTGATCGGCGCCGGCGCCGCCGGCTTCTGCTTGGCAACCCTCGCCGCGTTCACGGTGCCGGCGCTGGAAGGGTGGCGGCCGGTGAGCCTGGCGGGCCTGGCGACGGGCATGGTGGGCACCTCGGTCTTTCTGTGGCAGCGCGCGGCAGCACGACGCGGCGCGCGGGGCGCCCAAACCGGACTGGAACACGAATAGAGTTACGAACCGACAATTCGAGGAGGAATGCCATGGCAGCCCCGCTGTTGACGGCACAGGTCGACATCAATGCCCCGGTGGCCAAGGTCTGGGCACTGATCTCGGACTTCCGGCGGATGCCCGAGTGGAGCCCGCAGTGCCGGTGGATGAAGCCGCTCGGCGTGGTGCGCCCGGGCACCCGCACGATCAACTTCAACCGACGCGGACGGATGTACTGGCCCACCAGCTCTGTGATCACCGAGTACATCCCGGAGCGCAAGCTGTCCTTCCGCGTCACCGAGAACCACAGTGTGTGGAGCTACGAGCTCGAGCCGACCGCCACCGGCACGCGGGTCGTCGAGAGTCGGCACGTCGAGAACGGCAACACCACAGCGGTCTCCGCGTTTTTGGTGGGCAAGTTCATGGGCGGGACGCCGACCTTCGAACGCGAGCTGGTCGAGGGTATGAACGCTTCACTGAGCAAGATCAAGGCCGCCGCGGAGAACGCCTGACGCCCCCGTGGCGGCAGAGTAACGTCCCCTGAAACGGGCAGGATACTGGGAGGAATCCATGGAAGCCGTGAAATCCGCAGTGCGACTGCCGAGCATCGCCATCGCGGCGACGGCCCTGGTGGCCGCCGGCCTGACCCCGGTGGCCGCGGCACCCGAAATCAGCACTCGCACCGTGGCCGCGGTGTCGGCCGAGGTGACGCTGGCCGCCAACACGGTCGTCGACAGTTTCGAAGCCCTCGCCGGGCTCGCGCCTGTCGACATGTCCAGCCTTGCTGAGGAACTCAACGTCCCGGGCGATCTCGACCTGTCCGAAGTCCTGCCCGGCGCGGCCTATGCGTTGGACGTGCCCGGCGCTGCCGACGCGTTCGACATCGTCGGCCTGTTCAACGCGGAAGTGGCGGCCGCCGTAGGACTGTTCAACCGCTTTATCAGCCTGCCGTTCACGTTGTACAACGACTTCACGAACTTGTTCACCAGCCTGATCAACCTCGACTTCGGGATGGCCTTCAGTCAGGCGGCCACCATCCCGCTGGACATCTTCAACTACGTGGTCGGCCTACCGGGAGCGGTGCTCAACACCGCCTTCAACATGCTCTTCGTGCTCCCGGGCGAGTACCTGTTCAACTTCGGTTAGGACGTCTCCGGCTCGCCCGGTTCCTCGGATTCCCCTGGGGCGCCGAGGATGTCGGCAGACGCTTCGATAACAGTCTCTGCTGCGTCAGCTTCGGCGTCGGCTCCGGTTTCGACCGGTTCCGGCGCCGCTGCTATGTCGGCGGGACTCTCGGCCGCTGCTTCGACGACGGCCTCAGCCGGCTCGGTCACGTCGGCAGCCGCCTCGGTCACGTCGGCAGTCGCCTCGGTCACGTCTTCAGCCGGCTCGGTCACGTCGGCAGCCGCCTCGGTCACGTCTTCAGCCGCATCGGTCACCTCGTCAACCGGTTCGCTCACCTCGTCAACCGGTTCGGCGGCCGGGACCGTCGTGAAACCGACGATCTCCAGCACACCGTCGTCGTAGGGCTCGTATACCGGGGAACCGGTGCCCGGAGGGGCCGGGGTGTCACTGTGCGCGCCGCAGCCGTACCGGTTGTCGACCACGTGTCCGTCGGCGGACATTTCGTTACCGCAGACGCCGAACACCGTGCCCAGCTCGCCGGCGAGCGGCAAATAGAAACCACAGTCACGACAGACCCGTTTAGTGGACCGCGCCATCGCCGAATCCGGACCGTGCTCGCCGTCGTGCCAGCGCTGCGCCGCCTCGGCGCGGCCCACCGGACTCATCAGCCAGCGCCGGCCCAGGCCGATCTCGCCGGCCACCTCGTCGAGCTGGGGGTCGCCACTCGAGGTGTAACCGGGCACCAGCCGCGGATCGTCGGCGGGCGGCGCCAGCAGATCCCCCGGCCCCAGGTCGCCGGGACGCACCCGCTGGTCCCAGGGCACCCACTCCGGGGCCAGCAGGGCCGTGGGGCCGGGCACCAGCACAACCTCGCTGACCGTGGGCACCGTGGCGCCCGGGACCGCCGCGACGACGACAGCCCACTGCCAGCCCTGATAACCGGGCAGCACCGCACCGAACCGGTGCGTGGCGGCAGTCGGGTCTTCGTAATCGACCCCCAGGTGCTCGCCGACCGTGTCGGCGCCGCTGAACTCGGCGACGGCCGAGCGGGCGTGCTCGACTGCCTCGGCCAGCACCGTGGGCACGGCGATGGTCGCAGTGGCTGATTCTGCGCTGGGTCCGGTCACGCGGGTCCCTTCCGTTCAATGACGTCCCTATACTGCCGCAGCGCGGCTCCATCAGCCACATGCAGGCACGATCATGGCCTACGCGGTCGTGCGGCGGACATAGGGAAGAATCGCGGATGTGTCTGCACGGCGTCGTGATCTCCCCGAACCGGGCCGGCGAAGCCGTCCGTCACCGGTCTCCGGCCGAGGTGCGCGCAACGGTTCGGCCGGACAGCACCCCGGCATGGCCAACTACCCCAGTAACAACGCCGGTGACCAGCGGCAGCGCAAGCCCATGCCCAGCGAGAACCGGTACCTGCCCCCGCTGCGCGAACACACCGGCACGCCTCGTCGCCCCGAGACTCCAAGTGGTTCGAGCGCCGGCGATCGCGTCACGGTCACCCGAGCGGCCGCGGCGCGCAGTCGCGAAATGGGCTCGCGGATGTACGGGCTGGTACAACGGGCCGCCACCGCCGACGGCGCCGACAAATCTGGACTGACCGCACTGACCTGGCCCGTGGTGGCGAACTTCGCGGTGGACGCGGCGATGGCCGTCGCACTGGCCAACACCTTGTTCTTCGCGGCGGCCGCCGGCGAGAGCAAGGGCCGGGTGGCGCTGTATCTGCTGGTGACTATCGCGCCGTTCGCGGTGGTCGCGCCGCTGATCGGTCCTGCCCTGGATCGCGTCCAGCATGGCCGGCGCGCCGCGCTGGCCATGTCGTTCGCACTGCGAACCCTGTTGGCCCTGGTGCTGATCGCCAACTACGACGGTGTCGCGGGCACCTTCGGCTCCTGGGTGCTCTATCCGTGCGCCCTGGCGATGATGGTGCTGTCGAAATCGTTCACGGTGTTGCGCAGCGCCGTCACGCCACGGGTCATGCCGCCGTCGATCGACCTGGTGCGGGTCAATTCCCGACTGACAATGTTCGGTCTACTCGGCGGCACGATCGTCGGGGGCGGCGTAGCCGCGGCAGCCGAGTACATCTTCACCCGGCTGCTAGAGCTACCGGGGGCATTGTTGGTGCTCGTGGCGGTCTCGGTGGCCGGAGCAGTCCTGTCGATGCGGATCCCGCGATGGGTGGAAGTGACCGCCGGCGAAGTCCCCACCACCTTGAGATACCGCTTCGACGAACGGCCCCGAAGCTGGCCCGAACAGGTCCGGCGGGCCGGCGGGGCGCTGAGCCAGCCGCTGCGGCAACCGCTGGGCCGCAACATCATCGCCGCGCTGTGGGGCAACTGCACCATCAAGGCGATGGTCGGGTTCTTGTTCTTGTACCCGGCGTTCGTGGCCAAGCAGCACAACGCCGGCGGTTGGGTACAGCTGGGCATTCTCGGGTTGATCGGAGCGGCCGCCGGCCTGGGCAACTTCGCCGGAAACTTCACCAGCGCTCGACTGCAACTGGGACGCCCCGCGGTGCTGGTGGTGCGGTGCACCATGGCGGTGACGGCTGTCGCGCTGGCCGCAGCGGTGGCCGGGACCCTGGCGATGGCGGCGATCGCCGCGTTGGTGACGTCGGGGGCCAGTGCGATCTCGAAGGCGTCGTTGGACGCAGCGCTGCAGGACGACCTGCCCGAAGAGTCCCGGGCATCGGCATTCGGCCGCACCGAGTCCACTCTGCAACTGGCCTGGGTGTCGGGTGGTGCACTGGGCGTGTTGGTATATACCGACTTGTGGGTGGGCTTCACCGCGATCACCGCTCTGCTGATCCCGGGTCTGGCCCAGACCATCCTGTCGTTCCACGGCGACTCGTTGATTCCCGGGCTGGGGGGCAACCGGCCGGTGCTGATCGAGCAGGACGGCGCCCGCCTCGACCCGGCTAGACAGGGGTGATGTAGGAGTGAAACGCTCGACGGCCGTGCTGGTGGCCGCGTTGACGGTGGTGACCGCGGCGCTGGCCGGATTCGGCACCTGGTGGTTCACCCGGTCCGAGGAGCCGCTGCCGCCGCAGATCAGCGCGTACTCCAACGGCCATCTCACCCGCACTGGGCCGTACATGTACTGCAACGTGCTCAACCTCGATGAGTGCCTGCTGACCGAAGCGCAAGGCACGTTGGCGGTCGACTCGCGTCATCCGGTGCAGCTGTCGGTGGACGAGACCATCGGGCGAGCGCCGTGGCAACTATGGCGGCTCTACGACAACCCGGCCGACACCACTAAAGAGACATATCCGGCAGGCAGCACCCTGGCGGTCACCGTCCACACCGTGGATCCGCAGCGCGGTCTGCTGCGCGGGCTGGTGGTGCAGCTGCCCACCCTGGTCGTCGACGCCAGAACCGGCGAGCTGTTCACGGCATCGCACGCCGAGTGGGCGGTGGGAACACGCTGGAATAGTCAGACAAGCGCCGACTGAGCTCCGTGGCCAGCCGGCACCTGCTCGCCGTCCGGCACCGGCCCCGGCGGGGTTCCATCCCCGAATGGCCTGCCGCCCAGCGCTTCTCGGCCATGCGGCGACAACCAATTCGCCAGGTCCGGCCCGTCGGGGACGATCTTCGTCGGATTGATGTCGGCATGCACCATGTAGTAGTGCTGGTACTGGTAGCCACTCCGAAGTAGTTTTGGGGTTGGCCTGGCTCTAGTGGAGGGGTGCAATATGTCCGATGAGTTAGACCCTAGCGACGTGATCTCTATCGAGGCTGCCGCCGTAGAGGCAGGTGTGGATCTAGCGACGTTCTTATCGTGGATGTGCGACGCCGGAACCATCCTGGTTATCCCCGGCAGTGAGGATGTGCGGTGTGGTCGCAAGGTGGTCCGAGGGGTTGCCTATCACGTTCCGTCGTGTGATTGCCGGTTTATCCCGAGCCCTCACCCAGACATCGTGGGTCCGCTGTGAGTATAGGATTGCAGCTCACCCCCGATATCACCGGAGATGAGGAACTGGTACTCGCCTCTGCACTCCGGTTGCGGATGAATGAGCTTTCAGCGCTTCGGGCTGCCGCGGAACGCGGGGTTGCCCGCGGCGAAGATTTCTTCCTTCCCAGCGCAGCTAGACATGAGGCTAGCCTGGCTGTGATGGACGGGCTGCTGGCGAAGCTGCCTAGTTGGTACCGGGCGGTGGTCCAGCTGTGAGGAAACTGTTGATTGCCGGCGGTACGGCCCTGTTCACGGCTGCACTGTCCACACCTGCGGCTATTGCCGACCCGATCCCTGCCTATTGTCACGATGCCCGGTTGTGTGGCGATGACTTCGGCTCTACATTCTTTTGCCCCGACACCGGCAGATGGGTCGGGCCGTTCGCCGCGTGCGACGCTTTGGTAACTGGCGGTTACAGACCCGGTGGCCAGAGACCTAACCAGAGTAGCTGGGACGTGGACGATGGCTAACGGCAGTCTATGACGTTTGTCACACTCAGGGCTAGATTCCCACCTTTTTGCGAAAAGTTACACCCATATACCATGGGAGGGGTAAGGAAATAACATGACCGTTTCACTCTGGCTTGAGGAAGTTCGAGACAACTTCGATGGGGATGATCCGCATATCGCAGTTGCCGAGGCGATCGCGGTAGGCGACTGGTCGGGTGACTTGTTTTTGATGACCGGGCTAGTTCAGCTCGGCCTGCTCACCTGTACGTACGTGGGTGGCGACAACTCTGACGCCGTGGGAACGTTTCAGTTCCGCATCCCCGAGCGGTTCCTAACCTAACGTGATCTCCATCACACATTAAGGTACTTTCGGGGGTAAACGTAAAAATACTCACGCATATACCATGGGAGGGGTAAGCCGCTAGGCCCATCCCCGACCAGTGACTTCGGTCACAATATAGGGCGGTTTCCAACTTTTGGTTAAAAGTGCGACCCATATACCATGGGAGGGGTAAAGAGCTACGCGCTCATACCTTCATAGATTTCAACACCGCAGTTTTGGCGAACTCCGGCGGTGTTGTGGGTAGAGGTTAGTAGGGTTGACTCTGCCTTGTTGGCCTGCGGCGGTCCCTAGACTCCCGCCGTAGGTTCAATTTTTTAAACTCACCAAGCCGTTAGTAACGGGCGTCAGTGGCGTCCACAGTTCAACCGATCCGTCAGCGGCGGATCACGCAAGGAAAATAATGGCTCACCCTCGATGCGCGCGGCACGATGTAACCGCCCGTCGCAACGGTCAGTGTTTGGCCTGCGCCCGCGAGCGGCAGCGTCGGTTTCGTCAGAGACGAAACGAAGCCTACGCGTTGGTTCAGGCAATGCAGAAAACTCTTAGCGCGGCTTAGCCCGCTAATTCAAACGTAGAGCAACGTAATTAGCTCTGCGGTATGTCCTATCCAAAAGGTTAGGAAAATCCCCCTAGATTGATTCTAGGGCTGTTTATGGCGCTCCGGTGGTGCCGTGGGAGGTAGAAAAATGGCAGTTGATCTAAATGAGCTAGACCCTGAGACGATTATCTACATCGCTCAGTTGCGCAGGGAGTCCGCAAGATTCCGAGTGGAGCGGAACGCGGCCCGCGACGAACTCGCGGCGGTAATCGCCGAGCGCGATGAGGCGAGGGTTATCGGGCTTAGCCTGGTGGAGCAGATCGAAGCATTGCAGGCAAAATGAGCCGGCCTTTGCAGGTGGTGGAAAACGCTGTACCCATCTGCCTAGAGTGTGGCGAGCTGCAATGCGATTGCGCCGAGCTGATACAGCGCGGCGTTGATCCTGAGGATACGCGGGGCTTTAACCCTGTTCGGTGGTCGCAGGCGATCCAAGCCGAGCGACCTATCCGTCTCGACCCTCGGTCTGGCGCTTTGTGGTCATACTCCGGTGGTGTTTGGTCTGAGGATCGCAACGTTGTGACCGATATTCTGCCGATGAAGATGGGTAAGACTTACCGCCGCAATAAGCACCTGAGCACCGTTACCGACCGTCTCCGCGCTGAGTTGAAACACGACGAGCGGTTTATCTATCCAGATCGGCCAGATGACCGTTATGTGTCCATCTCATCTGGCCTATTCGACTTCACCAACGGCGAGGTTGTTCCGCACGATCCCGACCGGCTGACCACGTATCAATTAGGTGTTGATCCGACGTTCATGGCGGAGACACCGGAGTTTGATCAGTTTTTGGCCGATGTTCTCCACCCTGGCGATATTGATCGGGTGCTCGACATCTTGGCCTATCTCCTGCGGCCCGGTAACCCCTTGCAGCGAGCGGTGATGTTTACCGGTACAGGTAGGAACGGTAAGAGCGTGCTGCTCAATCTCATCGAGGCAATCGCTGGTCGGCAGAGTATGGCAGCGGTTCCCTTGCAGCGGTTGAGTACCCGGTTTGCCGCTGCACGCCTCTATGGCAAGGCTGTAAATCTGGTCGGTGAAATTGACGGCGGGCATTTAGATAGTACCGGTGCTTTTAAACAGATGACCGGCGGCGATCTGGTGGAAATGGACGTGAAACACGCGCAGGCTTTTGCTGCCCACGTCTGGGCGGTGCCGGTTTTCTCGGCTAATCAGATTCCGACATCCTCAGATACATCCGAGGGTTATTTGCGACGGTGGGAAATCATCGAGTTCCCCAACACGTTTGACGGCTCTGACACCACCATCGAGGCTCGGCTGTTCGCAGAGCGCGCCGCCATCGCAGGCAAGCTGCTGCGCCGTGCCGCCGCCACCGGTTTCACTATCCGACGCTCGACACCGGGTGATGCTGCAAGGGAGGCATTCGCCACTCGCTCCGATCCTGTCCGGGCATGGCTGGCCGATGGGGAGATGCTGCCGGTGGGTTTCACACCACGTACGCGTACGTACGACTGTTACAAATTGTGGATCGAAGACGGCAACGGAAAACAGGCGCTAACCCGGAACAAGTTCTATGAGCGGGTAACTGCCGTGCTAGGTCCAGCAAAGACTGTGCGCGGTGAGCGTGGATGGGAGTTTCCCGACCCTCCTGCTTGAAAGTTGCACCCTACGGGCCGAAAGTTGCACCCTAATCGGTGAAAGTTGCACCCTAAGTTGCACCCTATTTCGGGTGCCTAAAGCCTGCTGACCTTGGGCTTTGCGTTTCCAGGGTGCAAAAGGTGCAACTTTTTAGAAAAAGTCTCTTATATGTAGGGCTTGTAGCCCGCGTCAGCGCCTATGCCCTCTAGCAAACTTTTTCAGCCTGCGCGAAGCGCACCTATCCCCCGAGTCGAGCTTGACGAGCGAGGGCACTAGCCACCCTCCCCCGAGCACCGCGAGGGGATCTCACCAACCTTTTGAATGGAGTCTATAGATGAACTACATATCTGATCTGATTGACAGTCTTGAATCCGGCTTCGGTCGCCGCGTCGAGTGGGAGGTTTCCCACGACGACATCGAACTACCCAAACCGATGACCGTGTTGGACGTTCTCGCCGGTTTCAACAACTCGTATGTCGAGGTGTTGTGATGGCGCACAACGACAGCACGGCACCGTGGGCTAAATCCCGCGATGAGCGTTTCGCAGAGTTTGTAAAGCGCACCGAGAACTTAAACGCCGCCATCGAGGCGGACGGTGATGAGCCTTGGCATAAAGGTGACTTGCAGGCTCGCCGTGAATTGTGGGACCGGCGTTTCCGCCGTCCCGAACCTACTAAAGGCTTGTCTATTCCGAGTATCCAGGGGTCGAATTGAGTACCGAAACTATTCCATCTGATGTTATTACACCCGAAGATGGTGAAAACCCGTCAGAATTGAATCTAGACACCAATACGGACGTTTCCCCCGGTGAGCCGAGGCCCAATCGTGAGGCTCGCTACCGGGTTGAGCGGAATGAGGCTCAAGCGATGGTTCGGGAACTTCAGCGCCGCGATGCCGAGCGGCTCGCCGCGAAGGGGTTGAGCGAGCCGGCTGACCTGTTCACCCTCGGCGGCATCGAGCTCGATGACCTGCTTGACGAGTCGGGGTTTGTCGACCCCGACAAGGTGTCTGCGGTTGTCTCTGACATTCTCGGTTCACGTCCGGGGCTGAAGCTGGTGGATACGGCTGTTGACCGTTCGCAGGGTTACGGCGCACCTGGTGGTGCCGCTAGTCCGACATGGGGGTCACTGCTTAAAGATCGCCCGGCGGCCTCCTAGCCGCCTTTAGTTTTCCGCTGGACCCCGGTCTGTGGCCGGGTCTGGCCTGCGCCAGCGGCGCACCTCCGGTTCTGTCTGCGGCAGGACCAACCAATTCATCGAAGCCATCCGGCTAGACCGGGTGGCTTTTTCGTTTGCCTGGGCTATGCCCTGGCCTATCTCTACAGGAGATCACTTTGAGCACTACACGTGCTGATCTGGCAGCCGCTTGGTTGCCCGAGGATTACGGCGACCTCGTTAATCTCGCTGTTCAGGCTAAGTCGATCGCCGCTAACGCGGCTACGTTTTTGGCGACCAACCGGGCGAAACTGAGTGTCCCGGTGTGGAAATCCGACCCCGGTACCGGCTGGTATTCCGAACTCGACGTTATCGCCGAAGCTGATGGCGAGGCTGATGAGGTCACGGTTATCCCGACCAAAACCGCCGGCCTCACCCTGGTAGGTAATGAGTCGGTCGGTGACACCGATCCGGCTATCGCTGACCGTATCGGGCAGGCACTTGCCAATCAGATCGCCAGGTCTGTCGACCAGGCATTCTTTGCCAATACCACCGCTAAGGGTCCGAACGGACTGTTGTCGCTGAGCTATTCGGTGGTTGGTACTGGTGGTTCGTTGACCAACCTGGACGCTTTTGTCAGCGCCCGCTACAAGGCGCTGGCGCACGGCTCCACGCTTACCGCGTGGGTGGTCTCGCCGGAAACCGCTGAGACGCTGAGCAAGTTGAAGATTGCCACCGGCAGCAACCAACCGCTCTTGACTTTTGTTGACGACGGCATTCAGGTTTGTGGTCTGCCGGTGTTGGTCTCTGATCAGGTGGACTCTGGCACGGTCGCGTGGGGTATCCCTCGGGATCACGTGCTGTTCGTTCAGCGCACCGGCACGGCTGTTGAGCAGTTCCACAACGTCGCTCAGGATGGCCGGTGGATTCGGGCTACCTCCCGGATCGGTTTTGCGTTCGTCAACGAGCCTGGCGTGGTTCGTATCGTCAACGGCCCGATCACTTACACGCTGAGTTTCGGTGGCGCAACCGGCGGCAACGCCACGGTGGGCCTTAATGGTCTCGGCCCGTCTGTGACTATCGCCCACAACGCCAACGCGGCAGCGGTCAAGTCGGCAATCGTCGGTATTGACGACGGCATCGTGGCCGATGACGTGACCGTTACCGGCTCTGCTGGTGAGTTCACCGTCTCAGTTCCGGGTGTGTTGACCGTGGATGGTTCCGCGTTGACCGGTGGGACCGGTGCGTCGGTGACCCTCGCCTAGATTCCCAATCTGGTACGGGCAGGTGGGGCCGCTAACCCACCTGCCTGGCTAGGGGGAGGTTCCCTAATTGGCTTACGCAAAGACAGCCGATGTCGCTGCGCGACTAGGCAGACCGTTGACGGCGGACGAAACCGCCCAAGCTGCAATCCTGCTCGATGATGCTGAGCTGGAAATCCGGCAGCGTATCCCCGACCTCGGCGAGAGGGTCACCAACGGTGACCTAGATGAGTCGCTGGTGGTCCGGGTGGAGTCCACCGCTGTAAAGCGGGTGATCCAAAACCCAGAGGGCTACACCTCGGAGACCGACGGTGACTACACCTACCAGCTCAACTACGAGCTGGCGTCGGGAGAACTTCAGATCACTACCCGCGAGTGGGGCTTGTTGGGTGTGGGGTCTGCGCTGTTCTCCATCCATCTCAAAGTGCCCACCCCGTTTGAGCGGTTCCGGTCCGATCCTCGGTTCGCTTTTCCGCTGTGACATAGGAGGTTTCGACGTGTCTCTACTAGATCGCGGTGGTCAATACGAACCGGTGACGGTCTATCCCGAAGCGCTCACCACCGACATCGACGGCAACCCGAAGACATTGCCGTCCACCGTTGGTATCCCTACCACCGCAAGATTCCAGGTGATGAACCAGACGGGCACGTCAGCTCGTAGGGCCGAACAGTCCGATACCGGTTTTGAATCTGAGGAGGTCTACTCGATGCGGTTTCCCCGTTCGTTCGACCGCGCTCATGGGTTGCTCGGTCTTCAATCTCAAGTGGATTGGAACGGTGATCGCTGGTCTGTGTTCGGGTATGGCAACCGGTTCAACGGTGAGCCGTCCCGGTAAGTCCGGGGACTGATTTCCTTGAATCACCCCGCCTTCGGTGGGGTGTGCCTGTGATCGTAGTGAAGCGCTTCG
>NZ_JRMM01000057.1:0-24537 GCF_000972905.1 Mycobacterium sp. UM_Kg27 | reverse complement strand
CCGCCGATCGTGCTCCCCACTCCCCCGGTCGTGAAGCCCAATCCTCCGGTCGAACTCCCCGATCCCCCGGTGGTGAAGCCCAATCCTCCGGTGATCAAACCGATCCCGCCGGTGATCAAGCCGAACCCGCCGGTCGTCAAACCCGAGATTCCGGTGATCAAGCCTGATCCCCCGGTCGTCAAACCCGAGATCCCGGTGATCAAGCCGAACCCACCGGTGGTGACACTGCCGGATCCGCCGGTTCAGGTCCCGGACCTGCCCGTCGTCAACCCCAACCCCGGCATTCAGCTGCCTGAACTGCCGATCAAGGTTCCCGACGCACCGGCCGTCAGCCCCAACCCGGGAATCCAACTACCGAATCTGCCGATCCAGCTGCCGAATTCAGGCCCCCCGGCCGGGCTTCCGGTCCCCCAGGCCCCGGCGCTGCCGTCGCTGCCCGCACCCCAGGCGCCCGCACTGCCGTCGTTCCCCGCACCGCAAGCTCCCTCGCTACCGTCGTTCCCCGCACCGCAAGCTCCCGCACTGCCGTCGTTCCCCGCACCGCAAGCTCCCTCGCTACCGTCGTTCCCCGCACCGCAAGCTCCCTCGCTGCCATCGCTACCGGCACCCAAGGCACCCTCGCTGCCCTCACTGCCCGCACCGAGCGCACCGTCCATGCCCAACCTGGGTGGGGGCATGTTCGGCGGCGGCGGAAAGCCCGGTGGCATCTTCGGCGGCGGAGGCAACCCCGGCGGAATCTTCGGCGGCGGAGGCAACCCCGGCGGAATCTTCGGAGGCGGAAAGCCCGGCGGTGGGATCTTCGGCGGCGGAGGCGGTGGACTCTTCGGCGGCGGAGGCAAGGGCCTATTCGGCGGCGGCGGCAAAGGCCTGTTCGGCCACTAGCGTTCGCCGCGAACGGCCTTCATCGGCTGTGCCGCGCACCGGCCAACGCTGCTGCGAGTACCTCCAAGTCTGCGTCGGTGGTGTCGAGGTGCGGTGAGATCCGCAGCACGGGCGAGGTCAGCTCCAGCGGTGCGCGTTCAACTCCGGCTGCGGTGGTCACGATCTTGTGCTCGGCGATGAGCCACGCACGCAACGCCACCGGATCGATGCCGGCCGGCGGCACCAAGGTGGTGATGGCGCTCGGCTCGTCGATCGGTTCGACCACCCGCCAGCCGGGTAGCTGTGCCAGCACCCGTCGGCTCCGGGCGCCTACCCCGGCCAGCTCAGCGCGAACCGCTGCCGGCCCGGCCGCCAGATGTTCGCCCAACGCAACGGAGAAGCCCACCTGCGCAGCCACATTGACGTCACCTGCCTCCGGTCCGGGCGCCGACAGCGCGGCCAACGCCGGCCGTACCGCCAGCGCCCCGACCCCGCGCGGCCCGGCAATCCACTTGCGTGACGACGAATAGACCGCATCGGCGCCGACGGCGCAGTCGATCTGCCCCAGGGCCTGCGCCGCGTCCACCACCAGCGGAACGCCGACCGACCGGCAGATGTCCGCCGCCTGCGCCAGGGGCTGCACCAGCCCTCGGTGACTGCCGACCGGGGTCAGGTGCACCAGGCTCGGCGGGTCGGCGGCTAGTGCAGCCGCCGCCTCGTCGAGTATCAGGCGGCCGGCGGGGTCCACCGGCAGCGTCCGCCAGCTGAACCCGTGCGCCGCCATCACCGCCAGATTCGGGCCGTATTCACCGGGCAGGCAAGCCAGGGTGCGCTGGGCGTCCGGCCACCGGGACAGAAGCAGGTCCAACGCATTTCGCGAGCCCGTGGTGAACACCACGTCGGCATCGGCCATGCCGATCAATGCGCCGAAAGCCGCCCGCCCGGCATCCAGTACCGGTACGGCTGCCTCGGCGGCGACATAGCCACCGACCTCGGCTTCGTGGCGGGCATGCTGTGCTGCGGCGTCCAGTGCTGCATAGCTCTGCCGTGAGCAGGCCGCACTGTCCAGGTGCAGCCCGGCGACCGGTGGGCGCGCGGCGCGCCAGTTGTCGGCGCGGCTCATTTGATGGCGAGCGACAGGCCGAAATCGCCTGCCGCGTCGGTCCACCACCGTCGGCGCCGCAGTCCCGCCGCGGCCAGTTCCTCGGCCACCTGCTCCGGTCGGAATTTGCAGGACACCTCGGTCAGCATCTCCTCACCGGCCGCGAAATCGACAGCCAGATCCAGCGCACCGATCAGGACATGCTGGGCGCGGCGCGCCCGCAGCCACATCTCGATGCGCTGTTCCGCCGAATTCCAGCGCGCCACATGGGCAAACTCGTCCAGGTCGAAGTCGGCGTCGAGTTCACGGTTCACCACCGCGAGCACATTGCGGTTGAACGCCGCGGTCACCCCGGCCGCATCGTCGTAGGCACGCACCAGCCTGTCGGTGTCTTTGACCAGATCGGTGCCCAGCAGCAGGCCATCGCCGTCGTGCATGACTGCGGCGAGGCCGGCCAGGAAGTCGGCACGCGGGCCCGCCGTCAGGTTGCCGATGGTCGATCCCAGAAATACGAACAGGCGCCTGCCGCCGTCGGGGATCTGGGCCAGATGGTGCTCGAAATCGCCGCAGACGCCATCCACGCGCACGCCGGGATAGTCACGGGCGATCGCTTCCCCCGCCGTCTCCAGTACCCCGGCGTCTACGTCGAACGGGATGAATCGGCGCAACGCACCGGCGTCCTGCAGCGCGTCCAGCAGCAACCGGGTCTTCTCTGAGGTGCCGCTGCCCAGCTCTACCAGGGTGTCCGCGCCCGACAGCGCCGCCACCTCGGCCGAACGTGCTCGCAGAATCTCCGCCTCGGCGCGGGTCGGGTAGTACTCGGGCAGCCGGGTGATCCGGTCGAACAGCTCACTGCCGATATCGTCGTAGAACCACTTGGGCGGTAAAAACTTCGGATGCTGAGTGAGCCCGTGGCGGACGTCCGCCCGCAGTGCGGTGCGAGCCGCGTCGGCGGCCAGGTGATTGGCGACAGTGACCCCCGTCATCGGGCCACGCCCAAGGCGGTGACGCGGACCTCTCCGTCGTGCGCATCGACCAGGTGACAATCTGGGATATCCACCCAGCGCGGGTCGTCGTCGTAGGGCTCGCTGGCCAGCACCACACCATCGGCACCGTGCAACATCGACAAGGTATCTCCCCACGTCGTCGCCAACATTCGGGAACCGTTGGCGGCCAAAATGTTCAGTCGTGCGTGCGGGTCGGCCGCACCGATCTCGGTGATCACCTCACCCAACGACTCCACCCCCCGGTCGAAGATCACCGCAGCCAGTACGGCACTGTCACAGACCGATTCGGCACCCCTTGTAGTGGCCAGGACCTCACGGTTCACCACGCCGTTGTGTGACAGCAGCCAACCGCCATCGGTGAACGGCGCGGTGGCGCTGGCCTCGATGGGCATCCCGACGGTCGCCGAACGCACCGCGGCCACCACGCAGTGGCTGGCCAGCACCGGCGCGATCGAGGCGAAAGACCCGTCGCTCCACAGCGGCGCCGCGCTGCGCCACCGGCGCGGCGGCCCGCCCTGGGAGGCATCGAAAAAGCCCGCGCCCCAACCGTCGGCGTTGAGCAGCCCGTGCTGCTGCCGGCGCGGAGCATAGGACTGCACGAGCAGACCCTGCGGCGGTTCCAGCATCAGCTCGGCCAATGACCGCGGTTTGCCCAGCCAGCCCAGGTGTCGACACATCAGGCGTCCCAGGCCAGTCGGACACCGGCGAAGATCTGCCGCCGATAGGGGTGGTCCCAGTTACGAAAGCTCGGCCGCAGGATCTCGCGGGCCACCGCCCACGAGCCGCCACGCAGCACCCGGTAGTCGCCGCCGAAGAACGGTTCCGAATAGCGTTGGTAGATCATCGGAGAAAAGCCCGGCCACGGCTGCAGTGCCGAACTGGTCCACTCCCAGACGTCGCCGAGTAGTTGTTGCGCGCCATAGGCCGACGCCCCGCCCGGATAGGATCCGACCGGCGCAGGTCGCAGCGCCGCGCCGCCCAGGTTGGCCAGCTCGGCCGACGGTTCGGTGTCACCCCAGGGGTAGCGGCGTCGCGCGCCGACGGCTGGATCCCAAGCGCAGGCCTTCTCCCATTCGACCTCGGTGGGCAGCCGGGCCCCGGCCCATGCCGCGTATGCCTGCGCCTCGAAATAACTGACGTGCTGCACCGGCTCGTCGTCGGGAAGATCCTCGGCGTGGCCGAACCGGACCCGGGATCGGTGATCGGGGCCCCAGAACTCCGGCGCCGTCAACCCGGCCTGCACGCAGTGGCGCCAACCGCGTTCGCTCCACCACTGCGGTTGCCGATAGCCGCCGTCGTCGATGAACGCCCGCCATTCCCGGTTGGTCACCGGCACCCGGCCGATCCGGAACGCCGCCACATCGACACGGTGGGCGGGTCGTTCGTTGTCGAGCGAGAACGGCTCGTCGGTGGCATCGACGCCGAGCACGAATTCACCGCCGGGTACCAGCACGGAGGTTCCGGCCAGGTCGGACAGACCGGCGGGCAGGCCGTCGCCCGCGCCGAGCAGCGGTGCACCGGCGCGGAGGTTCAGCGCCTGCAGCATGGTCTCGTCGTGCTGATGTTCATGACTGAGGACCAAGCCGAATACGAACCCGTCCGGCGACTGCGCCACGTCACCGGGCAGCGAATCCAGCTTGTCGAAAACCTTGGAACGCACGGTGGCGCAATACTTCCGGGCCTGTTCAGGCGCCAACAGCGGTAGATCGACCCGGCTGGCCCGCGGATGGATGAAGGCATCGTAGAGGCCCTCGACATCGGCCGGCAGCATGCCGGACCGCGCCGGGTCCCCGTCACGCAACAGCCACAGCTCCTCCTGCTGACCGATATGAGCCAGGTCCCACACCAGCGGGCTCATCAGCGGGTCGTACTGGCGGTGCAGCTCGGCGTCGTCGAAATCGACGAGCGTCAGCGTGCGCTGCCGCGCCCGGGTCAGATCGCGGGCCAATATTTCGGATGTGGTCATAA
The DNA here is from genome assembly GCF_000972905.1 of Mycobacterium sp. UM_Kg27. Classification (NCBI taxonomy): domain Bacteria; kingdom Bacillati; phylum Actinomycetota; class Actinomycetes; order Mycobacteriales; family Mycobacteriaceae; genus Mycobacterium; species Mycobacterium sp. UM_Kg27. The sequence goes on along the minus strand of NZ_JRMM01000057.1, from coordinate 19,599 downwards.
CTGTCCGCGCGCCAATCGGGTCACCATCGCCGTGGCGTCGGACCGGGTCACTTCGTCGGTGACGTCGTCGGCCGGGCAGCGGCCTCGTTCGACCATGCCGACCAGGCGATCCATCCCGTCACGCAGGGACGCGGGGACCCGGTCAGCGACCAGTCCCACGCAGCGTCGGGCGGCGGCGTGCAACCGTGGGTCGGCCAGGCCGATCCGGGCGGCGACGTCCCAGGCGGTGGCGACGGGGGCGACGGCGTCGCCGGCGCTGTCCGCGGCCACCGGGTCATCGAGGAGGGTGGCCAGGGTGAATACCAGTGCCGGCCAGAGGCTGTCGTCAACACTGTCGAGGTAGCGGATCTCCAGCCATCCGCGCGGACGCACCGGCGGAAACAACGTGGTCAGGTGGTAGTCGAGGTCTTTGGTGCCGGCGCGGCGACCGCCGAGCCGCACCCTTCCGTCAGCCCAGTCGGCGAACGGCACGTAGCGGCTGACCGGAATCGCTTCGGGTGTATGCACGAGCATGACGGGCGCTTTGAGCGCGTACCGCGCCCAATCGGTGGCGGGGTCGGTGCCGTCAAGGCCGAGGACGGGACCGCAGCGCGCCGAGTCCAGCCGGCTCCACACCCGCTGCCGGGTGGAGCGCCAGCCGGAGAACTCCCCGGACAGCAGCGGGGAGTTCGCGGCGATCGCGACCATCGTCGGGCCCAGCGCGTGGGCCAGCCGGACCCGGTCGGCCCAACCCGAGCGGGTACCGGCATCCAGGTTGAGCTGGACCGAGGCCGTGGACGTCATCATCGCCGCACCGGCCGAACCGGTGTGGCTGGCGGCGAAGAACTGTTCCATCGCCGCGTAGCGCTCACCGGGGTTGACCCGCTCGGTGGGCCGCAGCGGGTCTGCCCCCAGCTGCACCAGTCCCAGGCCGGCGTCCGCGAAAGCCGCCCGCAGCAGCGCCTGGTCGGCCGCCATCGCGTCGATCGCGGAGAGCGCATCGGTCAGCGGCGGGCCGGAGAGCTCCACAGCGCCGCCGGGCTCGACCGTGACGACGCTGCCGCCCGGCAAGGCCGGCAGCGACCGCAGCACGTCACCGATCTCGGCCCAGCCGGGCCGGCGGTGCGGGTCGGTGGGGTCGAAGCAGTGCGCCTCGATCTCCAAACCCACCCGGCCGTGCGGGGCGTCGGTGAGGCACCGCTGCGTGATGTAGTCGGCGGCGTCGGAGGCACCGGCCAGTTCGGGGCCGCCCAGGCAGGCTTCATCTCCGCGGGACAGCTGCGTCGCCGCGGCGAACCCCATATCAACCCCTCCGCCCGTCGATCCTCCCGACGCTACCGGAGAGGGGCGACAAGAGGACGGGTGATCACTGACCCAAGGAGTTCTGCATCGCCCCTGCCAGCACGGTCACCGCTGGGCCGGCGTTACCGGACTGGCAGACCTTGGCCTGCAACAAGACGTTGGCCCGCAGCCGGGTCTGGTTGAAGCAGCGCCGGTCGGTGCCGGCCTCCTGCTTGGTCCAGGCCGCATCCGTAGCCGTGGCAGGCCCACCGCTGAACTCCCAGACCTGGGTGGCTCCGTTGTCCAGATGCATCGCGGTGGTGCGGCCCGGACAGCCGCCGGTCCGGTCGACGACACGATGAAACGCCGCGGCCGCAGCATCGTTGGTGGCGAACACGCCCACCGCCTGCTTGGCGAAGTGTCTCTGGTCGTTGGCCGAGGTCTGGCTGACGGCGCTGTTGAACGACGCCAGGTCGGGATCGTTGTAGACCTCGGGCAGTCCGATGTCGGCCCAGTTGTTGCATGCCGGGTCGTCGACCCAGAAGGCCTGGAAAGGCTGGCCGGAGACGGCCTCGAAGCCCATCGGGGCGCCCACGATGTTGCCGACCGATCCCTTCGGCAGCACCGCGTAGGAGACCACGCCGGGTTCCGACGGCCCGGCGGCGGCAAGCGGAGCGACCGCTGCACCTGCTGCGGCCAGCCCCAGCCCCGCCGCCAGGGTTGCCGCGGCCCGTCGCCCGTCAGGCAAGGTTGGCCCGCACCCCGGCCTCCACCGCGCTGCCCAGATCGGGGTCGACGTTGCGCCAGTACTCGAACACCCGGGACAGCACCGGCTCGGTGACACCGGCCGAAACATGCCCAATAATGTTGGCGGCCAATCGCTTCCGCGCATCGTCGTCGAGGACGTCGCGGACCAGGGTCCGAGCCTGACTGAAGTCATCGTCGTCGGGCCGCAGCGTGTAGGCAGCGCGCACCATGTCTCCGTCGGCGTGCCAGCGCACTTCGGCGGCACGGGCGGGGTCAGCCTTGGGTCCGCCCATCGAGTTCGGTGCGTACACCGGGTCCGTCGCATTGACGAACCGCATGGCACCGTCCTTGGAGTAGCTGTGCACCTCGGATTTCGGTGCGTTGACCGGCAATTGGCTGTAGTTCGTCCCGATCCGGGCCCGGTGGGCGTCGGCGTAGGAGAAACCCCGGGCCAGCAACATCTTGTCCGGGCTCAGGCCGGTGCCGGGCACCATGTTGTTGGGCTGGAACGCCGCCTGCTCGATCTCACTGTGGTAGTCGCTGACGTTGCGATCCAGGGTCAGCTTGCCGACGTCGATCAGCGGATAGTCGGCGTGCGGCCACACCTTCGTCAGATCAAACGGGTTGTAGCGGTAGGTCTTTGCCTCCTCGAATGGCATGATCTGCATCTTCAGCGTCCAACTCGGGTACTCCCCGCGCTCGATCGCCTCATACAGGTCCCGCTGGTGGAAGTCGGCATCGACGCCGGCCAACCGGTCGGCCTCCTCCTGGGTGAGGAAATCCACGCCCTGGTCGCTGATGAAGTGGTATTTGACCCAGAAGATCTCTCCGGCGGCGTTGATCCAGCTGTAGGTGTGGCTGGAGTAGCCGTTCATGTGGCGCCAGTCCTTCGGAATACCCCGGTCCCCCATCAGCCAGGTGACCTGGTGAGCCGACTCCGGGGTGAGGCTCCAGAAGTCCCACTGCATGTTGTGGTCGCGCAGGTTGCTGGCCGCGCGACGCTTCTGGGAGCGGATGAAGTGCTGGAACTTCAGCGGGTCACGCATGAAGAAGACCGGGGTGTTGTTGCCGACCAGGTCGAAGTTGCCCTCCGAGGTGTAGAACTTCGTCGCGAAACCGCGGGGGTCCCGCCAGGTGTCTGGGCTGCCCCGCTCGCCGGCGACGGTGGAGAACCTTGTCAGCGTCTCGGTCTTGGCGCCCGGCGCGAACACCGCGGCCCTGGTGTATGCGGTGACGTCTGCGGTGACCTCGAAGTGACCGAACGCCCCACCACCTTTGGCGTGCGGCTGACGTTCGGGGGTGCGCTCCCGGTTGAACATCGCCATCTGTTCGATCAGGTAGTGGTCCTGCAACAGGATGGGGCCATCGGGGCCGATCGTCAGCGATTCGCCGTCGCTGGGCGCCGGGATTCCGGAGTCGGTGGTGGTGTGGTGCTCGGTCATCTGTCTGTCTCCTCCTGTGCTCAAGCGCTTGTGAATCAACGTGTTTGACTCAGATCGCCAACGAGTGTGCGGTCACCTGCGGCCGACATGGCACATCGCGCAGGACGCCGCGCACGCGGCAGCTTTGGAAAGGATCAGCGGTGCGGTGGCGGCGCCGACGGCGGAGGTGGTGGCGGCGGCGCTGGTGGCCCGCCGGGCCCGCCCGGGCCATTGCCCGGGCCGGCCGACCGGGGACCTGGCCAGTGTGGTTCCGCACCGGGACCCGCTGGCCCGAAACCGGGCCCGCCCGGCCCGAAATCGGGACCCATCGGCGGGCCGTGATGCATCATGCACGGGCCATGGCGGTGGTGCCCGTGCCAACCGCCGCCGCTGAGGTAAACACCGGTGCCGAAGATGACGGCGGCGACGAAGACGGTTCCGGCGACGATCACCACCCAGGCCGCGGCTTGGTAGAGCCGGTTCGGCGGTGGCGGCGGCGCCGGCGGAGGAGCTTGGGCGGGGACTGGCGACTCGCTCATACCGATCAATCATGCCCCAGAACGACGCCGGCCGCCGCCCTTCGGGAGGGGCGGCGGCCGGTTGCTCGTGGCCGGGACGGGTTACCGGCCGGGTGGGGACGGCGGGGCCTGGGTGCTCACCGATGGCGGCAGCTCACCGGGTCCTCGCTGGTCCGGGCCGGGTCCCATCGGTCCCGGGCCGCGGTGGTGGCCCTTGTGAAACATCGCGTGTTGGCCGTGGTGGCCGTGATGTCCATGGCAGTGGTGCCCGCCCGGACCGCCGCGGCTGACCCAGACTCCGGCCAAGAAGATCGACGAGACGATGAAGACGATGCCGGCGACGATCGCGACCCAGGCCGCGAGCCGGTAGAGCCAGTAGGGCTTGGGCTCACCCGGCGGTGCCGGCGGAGGGGTTGTGGTGACGGGTGTTTCGCTCATGTAAGGCATCTTGCCGGGGGCAACACCCGGCACCGCTAGGTCTTGGCTATGCATCCGCTATGAGCGCATGCGCCGGCCGGGCGGTCCACCGGCCCCCGAACAGCCGGACGCCACCCTATAAATAGGGTCAGAAAGTCCAGGGAAACCCCTGTATCCCCGCCCCGCCCCGCGCTCCTAGCATCGCTCTCAGAACCAGCCAACAAGGCGGTTACCAGGAGGGGAAGGCACGACAATGGGAAATCTGAAACGTATGGGAAGCCTGAGCGTATTGGCGGCCGGGTTGGGTATCGGGGCCGCCCTGGCGACCACGCCGGGCGTCGCTTTGGCCGGGACAACCTCGGCGGACGGCGGCGCCGGTGCGCTGGGCGTCGCCGCCGCCTTCGCCGCAGCGGACGTTGGTGACGCGGCCGCCACGATCGGCACCGCGGCGGCGGTATCGCTGCCCACCCTGCCCGACGGCTTCGGTAGCATCGCCATCTCGATCAGCGGATTCGATCTGCTCACGCTGGGGACCGCGTCCGCGTCGTCAAGCTTCGGCAACTTCGCGATCGCCTACGGCGACTACTCGGACGCCAACGCCATGAGCGGCTTGTTCAACTACGCGTCCGCCCAGGGCGACCACAGCCTCGCCGTGGTCGGGGACACCGGATCGTTCAACTACGCCTCCGCGATCGGCGATCACGCCAGCGCTTCAGCGGCGTGGGGCAACGGCAACGTGGCCACCGCGACCGGCGATTACGCCGTCGCCAGTGCGGGCGCCTCGGTGGTGCCAGGCGTCTACGACAGCCACTACAACACCGCCACCGCCGAAGGCTTGCACGCCATCGCCTACGCCGGCTGGGACGGCAGCAGCAACAACGAAGCGAGCGCCGTCGGCGACTACGTCCAGGACTACGCCCCGGACGGCAACCCGTTCAACCCGGCCGACGCCGACGCCAACCTCCTCGGTGACGGCGGCACGGACTTCTGGTCCGGGCTGTGGAGCCTGTTCAGCTGACCGACCAGGGCTTGAACGGGTTGACCGCGAACTGGATCACCCGGTAGGGCGCGCGGTCACGCGGCTGGGTGTTCCACTGGCTGACGAATATCCGTAGCTCATCGAGGGTCGATCCGGGTGAGATGTAGCCGCCGTAGGGCTGGGCCAGCCGGTTGTCGAACGGGGCCGGCAAGGTCTCCACGGGCACCGGCGGATCCGGCCACTCGGCGTGCTGCACCACCGTGGTCACCGGGGCGGTGCCCAACCCGGTCGGTTCGTAGGCCACGCGCACCTCCATGTTGCCGGTGGTGCCGTTGAAGTAGGACAGCACCGGCCTGCCGTCGATCTGGCGCAGGCTCAGCTCGCCGATCTGGTCGTTCCACAATGGCGTGGGCTTGTGCCCCCAGCCTTTGTCGGCCGACCAGCCCTGCCAGGCCGAGCGGTCGGTGAACTCGGCCGGTGCGACCCGGTACAGCGTCACCGATGCGCTGCGGTCAAAGTTGTTGGCCACCAGGTACACCCAGCCGGTGGGTGAGTCCGGAGCCGGAACCGGGTCGTAGTAACCACTGATCTGGGACTGGCCGTAATCCTGATAGGAGGCGGGCCGCGCCGATCCCGGCACCGTCTGCCAACCCGGTTGCGCCGGATCGGCTTTCACCAGCCGTGAGCTCTGCGGAACCAGCATCTTGGCGGTGGTCACCATCAGATAGTTGGTCCGGTTGATCGAGACGATTCCGGCCGGCAGCTGCGTACTGCCCGCCGGCCCCGGATCGGCCAGCAACGGCCTGTCCACCCCGAGCACCCCGGTGTAGCGCACCCCGTCGGAGTCGTCGACCGAATCGGGGTCCAGCCGCAGTGCGATCGGCGAATACCAGCCGCCATACCCGACACCCTGGCCGGCGAAGCTGTCCCCGCAGATCTGCAGCACCGCGCTGGGGAACTCCATGAACTCACACAGGTCGGTGGCGCCGATACCGTAATCGCCGGTGGGCGTTCCGGTTCCGGCGCTGGGGCCGATCCGCACCACTTGACCTTCGGCCAGCGGCCACAGCACCGGACGCGGGATGGGCGCGGGCGGCTCGGCGTGCGCCACAGCAGGCAGAGCCACCAGCATTGTCATCAGCGCCGACCCCGCCGAGCGCGCACTCCGTCCGAGAGTTCTTCGGAAATCTCGCGCTGAGCGCACGTTCGACGCCCGGGGCTTTCGGGTCAGGCCCCGGAAGACCCAGCCAGCAGCTCGGCGATCTGAATCGTGTTGAGCGCCGCGCCTTTACGCAGGTTGTCCCCGGAGACGAACAGCGCCAGTCCGCGCCCGTCGGGAGCGCCCGGGTCAACCCGGATCCGGCCCACCAGCGAGTCGTCGGCGCCGGCGGCAGCCAGCGGGGTCGGCACGTCGGTCACCGTCACACCCGGGGCCTCAGCCAGGATCTCGGCGGCCCGCTGCGGAGACAGCGGGCGAGCGAACTCCGCGTTGATCGACAGCGAGTGCCCGGTGAACACCGGCACGCGAACACACGTGCCGCTCACCAAAAGGTCTGGCACGCCGAGGATCTTGCGACTCTCATAGCGCAGCTTCTGGTCTTCGTCGGTCTCGCCCGAGCCGTCGTCGACCAGCGAGCCCGCCAGCGCGACCACGTTGAACGCGATGGGTGCGACGTACTTGTTCGGCGCCGGGAAATCGACCGCGCCGCCGTCGTTCACCAATTGCTCGGCGCCGTCGATGACCGCACGGACCTGCGTCGCCAGCTCCTGCACGCCGGCCAGCCCGCTGCCCGAAACCGCCTGGTAGGTCGAGACGATCAGCCGGGTCAGGCCGGCCTCGTCGTGCAGCGGCTTGAGCACCGGCATCGCCGCCATCGTGGTGCAGTTCGGGTTGGCGATGATCCCCTTGGCCAACTGCTTCCCGCGCACATCGCGGTCGAAGTTCACCTCCGAGACCACCAGCGGGACATCGGGATCCTTGCGCCACGCCGACGAGTTGTCGATCACCGTGACCCCGGCGGCGGCGAACCGCGGCGCCTGCACCCGCGACATCGTCGCCCCGGCGGAGAACACCGCGATGTCCAGCCCGGACGGGTCCGCGGTCTCGGCGTCCTCGACCTCGATCTCGGCGCCGCGGAATCCCAGCTTGCGTCCGGCCGAACGGGCCGAGGCGAAGAACCGCACCTGCTCGGCCGGGAAGTTGCGCTCCTCCAGCAAGGTACGCATCACCTGGCCGACCTGGCCGGTCGCACCGACCACACCGATGGAAACCATTTAGCGCCCCGTCCCGCCGTAGACCGTGGCCGCCTCGTCCGTGCCGAGGCCGAACGCCTCGTGCAGCGAAACAACGGCCTTGTCCAGATCATCTTCGGCGCACAGCACCGAGATCCGAATCTCGGAGGTGGAGATCAGATCGATGTTGACCCCGTTGTCGGCCAGCGTCTCGCAGAAGGTGGCCGTCACCCCCGGGTGGCTGCGCATCCCGGCACCGATCAGCGACACCTTGCCCACCTTGGCGTCGTAGAGCACCTCGGTGAAGCCGATCTCGCTCTTGAGCGACTCCAGCTTGGCCACCGCGGCCGGCCCGTTGTCGCGCGGGCAGGTGAAGGTGATGTCGGTCTTGCCGTCCTCGATCTTCGAGACGTTCTGCAACACCATGTCGATGTTGATGTCGGCGTCGGCGACGGCACGGAAGATCTTGGCCGCATAGCCGGGCAGGTCGGGGATACCGACCACGGTCACCTTGGCTTCGCTGCGGTCGTGCGCGACTCCGGTCAGGATGGCGTCTTCCATGGGGATGTCCTTGATCGATCCAGAAACGATGGTGCCGGGTTTGTCCGAGTAGGAGGACCGGACGTGGATGGGCAGGTGGTAGCGGCGGGCATACTCCACGCAGCGCAGCATGAGCACCTTGGCGCCGCATGCGGCCAGTTCGAGCATCTCCTCGAAGGTGACGGTGTCCAGGCGCTTGGCGTTGGGCACGATGCGCGGGTCGGCGCTGAAGATGCCGTCGACATCGGTGTAGATCTCGCAGACGTCGGCCTTGAGCGCCGCGGCCAGCGCGACCGCGGTGGTGTCCGAGCCGCCGCGGCCCAAGGTGGTGACGTCCTTGGTGTCCTGGCTGACACCCTGGAAACCGGCAACCAGCACCACCTGGTCCTCGCCGAGCGCGGCCTGCAGCCGGCCCGGGGTGACGTCGATGATCTTGGCCTTGCCGTGCGCACCGGTGGTGATGACTCCGGCCTGCGACCCGGTGAACGAGCGGGCGTTGCAGCCCAGCTCCTCGACGGCCATCGCGACCAGGGCGTTGGAGATCCGCTCTCCGGCGGTCAGCAACATGTCCAGTTCGCGAGCCGGCGGCGCAGAACACACCTGCTGCGCGAGGTCCAGCAAGTCATCGGTGGTGTCGCCCATCGCCGAGCAGACCACCACGACCTCGTTACCAGCTCTTTTGGTCTCGACGATGCGCTCGGCGACCCGGCGGACCCGGTCGGCGTCGGCCACCGACGATCCGCCGTATTTCTGCACGACGAGCGCCACGGTCGTCCTTTCCGCCGATCTGACTGATCGGGCCTCTACAAGAACCTCAACAAGGATAGGGGAAGGACTTCACCGGTTCACTCGGCCTCCAGGGCGACAACGTGCCAGGACATCGCACTGCGGCCACGGGATCGGCGTGTAAACTTCTCCACGTGCAACGCGCGCTCCTGCTCGGACGCCGCGACGGGGTCTGACCAGGACCGGCTCCCCGTCGCGGGTTTCGCCGATGCGCCGGTTCTTGAGTCCACTGGACAAGTCCCTGACAAGCCGGAGCGAAAATCGTGACCACCTATTCCCAGCCTTCTAGCACTGACGCCTTCACGTCCACCCGTGCCATCACCACACCCGCCGGGCCACGAGGCGCCGGCCAGCCCGCCTGGAACCCCCAGCGCGGCTCGGCAATGCCGGTCAACCGGTACCGCAGCTTCGCCGACGAGGTCGAGAACATCGTCCTGCCCGACCGCACCTGGCCGGACCGCGTCATCGAACGCGCCCCGCTGTGGTGTGCGGTGGACCTGCGCGACGGCAACCAGGCGCTGATCGACCCGATGAGCCCGGCGCGAAAGCGGCGGATGTTCGACCTGCTGGTGGCGATGGGCTACAAGGAGATCGAGGTCGGCTTCCCGTCGGCCAGCCAGACCGACTTCGACTTCGTCCGCGAGATCATCACCGAGGGCGCGGTGCCCGACGACGTCACGCTGCAGGTGCTGACCCAATGCCGTGACGAGCTGATCGAGCGCACCTTTGAGGCCTGCGCGGGCGCCAAGAATGTGATCGTGCACTTCTACAACTCGACGTCGGTGCTGCAGCGACGGGTGGTTTTCCGGGCCGACCAGGCGGCGGTGCAGGCCATCGCGGTGGCCGGGGCGCGCAAGTGTCTGGAGGAGCAGGCCAAGTACCCGGACACCCGGTGGCGCTACGAGTACTCGCCGGAGTCCTACACCGGAACCGAACTGGAGTACGCCAAGGCGGTCTGTGACGCCGTCGGCGACGTGATCCAGCCGACGCCGGATAACCCGATCATCTTCAACCTGCCGGCCACCGTGGAGATGGCCACCCCGAACGTCTACGCCGACTCGATCGAGTGGATGAGCCGCAACCTGAAGCGCCGCGACTCGGTGATCCTGAGCCTGCACCCGCACAACGATCGCGGCACTGCCGTGGCCGCCGCGGAACTGGGCTATGCGGCCGGGGCCGACCGGATCGAGGGCTGCCTGTTCGGCAACGGCGAACGCACCGGCAACGTCTGCCTGGTGACGCTGGGCCTGAACCTGTTCTCGCGCGGCGTGGATCCCCAGATCGACTTCTCCAACATCGACGAGATCCGGCGCACCGTCGAGTACTGCAACCAGCTCAACGTCCCCGAACGTCACCCTTACGGCGGTGACCTGGTCTACACCGCGTTCTCCGGCAGCCACCAGGACGCCATCAACAAGGGCCTGGACCAGATGAAGATCGACGCCGACGCCGCCGACTCCGACGTCGACGACATGCTCTGGCAGGTGCCCTACCTGCCGATCGACCCCCGCGACGTGGGCCGCACCTACGAAGCGGTGATCCGGGTCAACTCGCAGTCCGGCAAGGGCGGCGTGGCGTATGTGATGAAGACCGACCACGGCCTGGTGCTGCCGCGCCGACTGCAGATCGAGTTCTCCAAGGTCATCCAGCAACTCACCGACGGCGAAGGCGGCGAGGTCACACCGAAGGAGATGTGGGACGCCTTCGCCGAGGAGTACCTCAACCCGATCCGGCCGCTGGAGCGGATGCACCAGAAGCTGCTGGCGGCCGAGACCGACGACGGCACCGACCGTATCGAGGCCACCGTCCTGGTCGACGGGGTGGAAACGGAGATCACCGGGGCCGGCAACGGCCCGCTGGCCGCGTTCGTCGACGCGCTGAGCCAGATCGGTGTACAGGTCCACGTGCTCGACTACTCCGAGCATGCGATGAGTGCCGGTGAGGAGGCCCAGGCCGCGGCATACGTGGAGGCGCGCGTGACGATCGCGAGCGCGACGGAGTCGGGCGAAGCGGGTCGGCACGCCGAAGGCACAGCCGGTGACCACACCGTGTGGGGCGTCGGGATCGCGTCGTCGATCACCACCGCGTCGCTGCGCGCGGTGGTCTCCGCGGTGAACCGGGCGGCCAAGCTAGGCTGACGCGACCAACGGGGGGCAGGCATGACGCGAGTGACGCGATGTCCGGGGATGACAACCCGCTGCTGAGGGCTGCCGCCGACCGGATGGCATTCCTGGAGTTCGGCAGGCCAAGCGTCGCGGGAGTCTCCGACCTGGTTGTCGCTTCGTGGGAGCGCAGCCGGGATGCTGGCGTGGATGTCATTCGCCCGATCAGCACGTTCACCGATGCGGTCGACACCGATTCGCTGTTGGCGCGCGCCGCGCGCCCCGTGCTGGAGCAGTTGGGCGACGACACCTCCGCCGCGCACCTGCCGCTGGCCATCGGCCTGACCGACCGCAAAGTGCGCGTCGTCCAACGGATCGACTCCTCCTCGACGGGCACCCGGCTGTTCGACCGGGTCCAGTACGCGCCCGGATTCGACTTCTCGGAGGCGGCCGTGGGCACCAACGGGGCCGGCACCGTCTTCGAGTCAGGCCAGGCCGCCAGCATCGTCGGCCCGGAGCACTACAGCGAGAGCCTGGAGAACTTCGCCGCCTGCGGCGCTCCGATCCTCGACCCGGTCACCGGCCGCGTCGAAGGCGTCGTGGCAATCGCCACCCTGACCCAGGCGTGGAACCCCGTCATGCACGTTCTGGTCAAGAACGCCGCAAAGGAGATCAGCCGCAACCTGCTGCTCGACCGCAGCCAGACACAACAGGCCGTCTTCGACGCCTACCTCCGCGTCACCGCCCGGTCGAACCGCGCGGCCGTGTTCGCCTTCGGCACCGCGCTGCTGATCGCCAGCCCCGCCGCCCAGCAGATGTTCGACGCCGCGGAACAGCAGGTGCTCCGCGACCACGCGACGTTCCTGCTGGCCGGCAGAGAACGCGCCAGCGACACCGTCGTCCTGCCGGGCAGCCAACGCGTCGTGCGGATTCGCGGAACCCGTGTCTTCGCCGGCGCGCAGGTCGCCGGGACGCTGATGATCGCCGAACCGGTGAGGTCTGGTCGTGTCGGAGCCGCTGAGGAGTCCGCCGTGCTGCCGGTTGAGGTGCCCACGCTCTTCGGGTCGCCGCAGTCCCTGGCCAGCGGCCGCTCGCCGGCTTGGGTGCGGGCCTGCGGCGAACTGCGCGACGCACTGGAGAACCTGATGCCTGTCCTGCTGGTCGGTGAGGCCGGGGTGGGCAAATTCACCCTGGCGACGCAGCTTTTCCAGTCGGTCCATCCCGGTGGTCGCATCGTGACGGTAGACGCCGGACGGCACGCCAACGACGGCAAGGACGGTCCGCTACCCAACGATTCGGGCCAGCCCACGTTGTACATCGCCCGCAACGTCGACCAGGCCGACGCGGAGGACATCGGCGCGCTGGACAGGTATTTCGCGGTGGTCGAATCGGTCGATGCACCCAGTTGGAGGGTCGCCACCGTGTCCCACGACCCGGACGGGTCGGCGCCGGCGCTCGGTGCGCTCCTGGGGCATTTCGACGCAGCGATCACGGTGCCACCGCTGCGCTACCGTACCGACGACCTGCCGGGCATCGCCGCCGCGCTGCTGCGCGGGATCGCAGGCGAGCGCAGGGTGCGACTCGGCCCGGCAGCGCACCGGCTCATCGGCCGCTATTCGTGGCCGGGAAACATCGCTGAACTGCGCGATGCCCTCGAACATGCGCTGCGCAAACGTCAGGTCGGCGAGCTCACCGACACCGATCTGCCCGGCTACTGCCAGAGCGTGTCCCGCCGCGCCCTGACTCAGCTCGAAGTCATCGAGCGCGACGCGATCGTCACCGCCCTGCGACAGGCCAACGGCAGCCGGGTGGCCGCCGCAGCGCAGCTGGGAATGTCGCGGTCAAGCCTGTACCGGAAGCTGAAGACCTACGGGATCACCACGTAGTCGTCGATTCCCTCCGGAACCGCCGCCCAATCGGTCACCGCACGGATGTAGGCACCGATCTGCCGCAGCGAACGGTTGGCCTCCGGCACTATCGGCGCGATCTGGAACACGTGCATCTGACCGGGCCACACCCGCAGCTGGACCGGAACACCGACGCCGGCCAGCCTGTTCGCCACCAGCGTGGCGTCGTGCAGCATGGCCTCGGACCCGGACACGTGGATCAGGGTGGGGCACAGCCCGGACTCGATGTGGTCGAGCGGTTCGAAGATCTCCTCGCGCGTGCCGTCGGCGCCCCGGCGCCTGGCGGCGTGGGTGATCAGGTCGACGAGCGCATCGAAGGCCTTGGCGGGGAACATCGCATCGGTGGCACTGTTGGGGTGCTCGCGCCTGGACGCCTTGGCGATCTGGGTCAACGGCGACATGCAGACGACGGCGGCGGGCTGTTCTGCCTCATCGAGCAGCCGTACCGCCAGCGCCAGCGCCAGGTAGCCTCCCGCGGAGTCACCGGCCACCACTATCTGGTCCGGTGCGTATCCCTGACTGCGCAGCCACTGGTAACCGTCGTAGCAGTCGTCGATCGCCGCGCCGACGGAGTGCTTGGGGATCATCCGGTAACTGACCACCAGCGCCGGGCTGTCGGCATACTTCGACAGCGTGGTGACCATCCGATCGTGGGTGTTGACTCCGCACGTCAAGAACGCGCCGCCGTGCAGGTAGAGCACAACGCGGCCGGTGCCGTCGGCGGGCCGCACACCGGCGGCGCGGACCAGCCGCGCCGTGCAGCGTGCCAACCGAACCGTGCGGCGAACGCTGCCCGGGGCGGAGGGGACGACCCGGGCAGCGTGGTCCAACAGGCCCCATGGCCAGGGCGCCTTCGGCAGTTGAGCGCCGATCGCCAGGATGGGCCGAATACTGAGACGCGCGGCCAAACCGGCCAGCTGGCCGGCGAGGCTGGGCCCGTTCTCCACCACCTCGTCCAGCATCGCGGGATCCCGGTGGTGGGCGGGGTTCGACGCGCTCCGACGGGCCCAGCCCGCCAGCGGGGTCACGTCGGCGGGGAGCCGGTCTGTACGCACAGCGGTGGTCATCGCTGTCCTGCCGGGCGCCGCGAATGTTTCGTCACGGTTAACAGCATGGGGGAAGCTGTTCACCTGCCGATGTCCCAAAATGAGACATTTCGCGTCGCGGCGACGCGTTAAAACAGCGAGATCTGCTCGCCGGCCGCCCCGGAATCGACGAACTCCTCGATGTCGGTACCGGAGACGACCCCGCCCGCCCGGCCCACGCACGCCATGAAGTCCTGGTCCGAGACCATCGGTACGCCCAGCTCGCGCGCCAGGTAACCCTTGCCCTGTTCGGGGCGGCCCTCGTTGCAGATCACCAGTGAGGTGTGGGCGTCGACGACGTCGCTGTAGGCCAGCCCCGCGTGCAGGATGCGTTCGACGAGCTCCTCATGGGTGCGGGTGCACTCCGCCGACAACGCCACCCGCATGCCCTGCACCAGCGGGCGTCCCCGCACGTAGCGACCCGGGTTGAGGTAGGCACAGGGCATCCGCGACGCCAGCGCCTTCAGCGGTCGCAGTTCCTCGTGGGTGATGCGGCCGTTGGGCCACCGGCGCCGAGTCACCGGCCGCACCGGCAACCACACGTCACGCTCCCGGGCGCGCTGGAGCGCAGGCTCCAGCACCCCGGCCAGCACCCGCGCGTCATCGAGTGCGTCGTGCGCGCGGGTCTGGACGACGCCCCAATGCGCGGCCAGCGTCTGCAACCGCAGGTTGGGCAGGCCCAGGTCCAACCGCCGCGCGAGCTCCAGGGTGCACATCACCGAATCGACGGGCAGTACCGCACCGGCCATCTCCGCTTCGGCCGCCAGGAACGTGTAGTCGAACGCCACGTTGTGGGCCACCAGGGTCCGCCCCGGCAGCAGTGCGACCACCTCGTGGACCACGTCGGCGAACTGCGGCTGCCCGGCCAGCATCTCCGCGGTCAGCCCGTGCACATGGGTGGGCCCGGGGTCGGTGCCCGGGTTGAGCAGGTGCGACACCGACTGCTCCACCCGGCCGTCGGCGTCGAGCGCCAACGCGGCGACACTGAGCACCCGCGCTTGCCCGGGCCGAAACCCCGATGTCTCGACATCGACCACGACCCAGCCGTCGCCGGGTTCGCGAGCCGGTCGGCCCCACCGAGCACTCATGTGACGAGGATGGCATGCGGGTCGGACGATGGCCGGGCGGCAAGGGCCCGTGTCGGGGCAATTTAAACTTCCCAGGGCGATCGCAAGCACGGCGCCCGCGCCGCGCGCAGCGGGTCGCCCTAAACTTCCCAGGGCGATCGCAAGCACGGCGCCCGCGCCGCGCGTAGCGGGTCGCCCTAAACTTCCCGAGTGATCACCGCCCGAGGACGCCTGGCCCTGGCCGCCGGCGCGAGCGCCCGGTGGGCGTCGCGCGTGACCGGCCGCGGTGCGGGCGCGATGATCGGCGGTCTGATCGCGATGACCCTGGACCGATCGATCCTGCGTCAGCTCGGCACGGGGCGACGCACCGCGATCGTCACCGGCACCAACGGCAAGTCGACCACCACCCGCATGCTCGCCGCCGCACTGAGCGACCTGGGCGCGGTGGCCACCAACTCCGAGGGCGCCAACATGGACGCCGGGCTGGTTGCGGCGCTGGCCGCCGACCGCACCGCGCAACTGGCGGCGCTCGAGGTCGACGAGATGCACGTCCCGCACGTCGCCGATGCGGTATCGCCGGCCGTGGTGGTGCTGCTCAACCTGTCCCGGGACCAGTTGGACCGGGTCGGCGAGATCAACGCCGTGGAGCGCGCGCTGCGCAGCGGCCTGGCCCGTCATCCGGAGACGGTGGTGGTCGCCAATTGCGATGACGTGCTGATGACTTCGGCCGCCTACGACTGCCCCAACGTGGTCTGGGTCGCCGCGCGTGCCGGCTGGTCGGGCGACTCGGTCAGCTGCCCGCGCAGCGGCGAGGTGATCGACCGCCAGGAGGATCACTGGCGCTCCAGCGGTAGCGAGTTCAGCCGTCCCGCCCCGCAGTGGTGGTTCGACGACGACGCGCTCTACGGACCGGACGGGCTGGTGCTGCCGATGCGACTGGCCCTGCCCGGCACCGTCAACCGCGGCAACGCCGCCCAGGCCGTCGCCGCCGCCGTCGCCCTGGGCGCCGATCCGGCCAAAGCGGTGGCCGCGGTCTCCGCGGTCGACGAAGTGGCCGGCCGCTACCGCAGTGTGCGGGTCGGCGAGCACACGTTGCGGATGCTGCTGGCCAAGAACCCGGCCGGCTGGCAGGAGGCGCTGTCCATGGTGGACAAACATGCCGCGGGGGTGGTGATCGCTGTCAACGGTCAGGTGCCCGACGGCGAAGACCTGTCCTGGCTGTGGGATGTGCGCTTCGAGCACTTCGACACTGTGCCGGTGGTGGCGGCCGGCGAGCGCGGCACCGACCTGGCCGTGCGGCTGGGCTACGCCGGGGTACAGCACACCCTGGTGCACGACACCCTCGCGGCGATCGCGTCCTGCCCGCCCGGGCCGGTCGAGGTGGTGGCCAACTACACCGCGTTCCTGGCGCTGCAGCGGAGGTTGGGTGATGGCTGACACCGTTCGGATCGGGTTGGTGCTGCCCGACGTGATGGGGACCTACGGTGACGGCGGCAACGCGGTGGTGCTGCGTCAACGGTTGCTGATGCGCGGGATTCCCGCCGAGATCGTCGAGGTCACCTTGGCCGAACCGGTGCCGGAGTCTTTGGACCTCTACACCCTGGGCGGCGCCGAGGACTACGCACAGCGACTGGCCACCCGGCACCTGATCACCCACCCGGGCTTGCAGCGCGCGGCGGCCCGCGGAGCGCCCGTGCTGGCGATCTGCGCGGCCATTCAGGTGCTGGGGCACTGGTATGAGACCTCGGCCGGTGAGCGGGTCGACGGCGTCGGGTTGCTCGATGTGACCACCTCTCCGCAGGAGTCGCGCACCATCGGCGAGGTGGTGGCCACGCCGCTGCTGGCGGGGTTGTCGGCGCCACTGACCGGCTTCGAGAACCACCGCGGCGGCACCGTGCTGGGGCCGGACGCCGCGCCGCTGAGTGCGGTCACCAAGGGTGCCGGCAACAAGGCGGGCGACGGCTACGACGGCGCGGTGCAGGGCAGCGTCGTCGCCACCTATCTGCACGGGCCGTGCCTGGCCCGCAACCCGGAACTGGCCGATCTGCTGCTGTCGAAGGTGGTCGGCGACCTGGCGCCCCTGGAGCTGCCGGAAGTGGACGCGTTGCGCCGCGAACGGCTGGCTGCGCCCCGGCGGGTCTGACTACGGTCTGACCATGACCGATCAGAGCGCCGTCGCCCAGGCCGCGATCGCAATCTCCCAGCGCCTCGACGAGCGCCTGGCCGGCACCATCGGGGTCATCGAGGATCTGGTCGCCAAGGAGTCGCCGGACCTCACCAGCGATTCGTCGCTGCTGCAGCTGCTGCATGAGACCGTGTCGGCCAACGTCGACACGTACTTCTCGGCGATCCGGCACAACATTCCGGTGGCTGACATCGCGGCACCGCCGGTCGCCCTGGAACACGCCCGCCGGCTGGCGCAGCGCGGGGTGCCGGTCAACGCGTTGGTGCGCGGCTACCGGCTGGGCCACTCGGTGGCGCTGCAGCTGGTGCTGGAGGAGATCCGTTCTGCCGCGCTGGAACCCGACCTGAGCCTGAGCGTGCTCGGCACCATGTCGACGATCATGTTCGGCTATATCGACGAGATGTCGCAGCAGGTGTCGGCCGTCTATCAGGCCGAACGGGAACGCTGGCTGGAGAGCCGAAACGCGGTGCGCGCGTTGCGGGTCCGCGACATCCTCGCCGACGAGAGCCTGGACGTCGACGCGATGACGACCGCGATCCGCTACCCGCTGCGGCGCACCCACGCCGGGATCGTGGTGTGGTACCCCGACTCGGCCAGCGACCGGCTGGCGGCGGCGGAGGCCTTCGTCAAGAACCTGGCCGAGACGCTGCCGGTGCACGGGTCTCCGTTGTTCGTCCCGGCTGACAGCGCATGCGGGTGGGCGTGGCTTCCGCTGTCCTCGGACGCCGCAGACGACGTGGTGGAACAGATCCGCGCCTGCGCGCTTGCCGCGGAAGGCGAGCCGTGGGTGGCGATCGGCGATCCGCTGCCCGGAGTCGAGGGGTTCCGCCGGTCGCACCAGCAGGCGCTGGCGGCGAACGCCCTGGCGGTCGCCTCCGGCGAAAGCGCGAATCGGGTCAGTGCGGCCCGCGACCCCGGGCTTGGGGCAGCGGCCCTGCTCGGTGGCGACAACCTGACTGCCGCGCGGGCCTGGGTCGCCGAAGTGCTCGGCCCGCTGGCCTGCGCCACCGAGAGCGACGGCCGGCTGCGCGACACCCTGCGGGTGTTCTTGCGAACCGGATCCAGCTTCAAGGCGGCCGGGGAGCAACTCCATTTTCATGTCAACACCGTGAAGTACCGAGTGCAGCGGGCGGTCGAGCGCCGCGGCCGCCCGATCGCCGGCGATCGCTTAGACGTCGAGATCGCCCTGCTGCTGTGTCAGTGGTACGGCACCGCGGTGTTGTCTCCCGGAGACGAATAGTCGGCCGAATTCCGGCCGCGCGGGACGAGCGGCGAGGCTGCGGCGCTCCCTAATGTCAGGCACATCCGAAAACACGTGGTGTGACCGAGGCGAGGGGTTGAACGCGATGAGCACCGAGATGGCCAGCGAACCGAAGCTCTGGCAGGACAAGAAGCGTCACCTGTGGCTGTTGGGCCTGGTGGTGCCCACCATGCTGTTTTTGATGTTGCCGCTGGTGTGGGCCCTGAACCAGGCCGGCCTGCACACCGCGGCGCAGCTGCCGTTGTACATCGGGCCGATCCTGCTCTACGTGCTGCTACCGGCGCTGGACCTCTGGATCGGCGCCGACGGTCAGAACCCGCCGGATGAGGCGATGGCGGCGCTGGAGAACGACAAGTACTACCGCTACGCCACCTACGCCTACATCCCCTTCCAGTACGCCAGCGCGATCTTCGGCGCCTACCTGTTCACCGCCTCGGACCTGGGCTGGCTCGGGTTCGACGGGTCACTGGGCTGGCTGGGCAAGATCGGGGTCGCGCTCACCACCGCGACCGTGGCGGGGGTCGGGATCAACACCGCCCACGAGCTGGGCCACAAGCGCGAGTCGCTGGAGCGGTGGCTGGCCAAGATCACCCTGGCCCAGGTCTGCTACGGCCACTTCTACGTCGAGCACAATCGGGGCCACCACGTCCGGGTGGCCACCCCCGAGGACCCCGCGTCGGCCCGATTCGGTGAAACATTCTGGGAGTTCTTGCCGCGCAGCACTTTCGGCGGCATCCGCTCGGCGTGGGAGCTGGAAGCCCAGCGGGTCCGCCGGACCGGCAAGAGCCCGTGGAACCCGCGGACCTGGGCGGACAACGACGTGGTCAACGCGCTGGCGATGTCGGTGCTGTTCTGGGGCGTGATGATCGCGGTGTTCGGCGTGGCGCTGCTGCCCTACGTGCTGATCAACGCGATCTACGGGTCGTCACTGCTGGAGTCGGTGAACTACCTCGAGCACTACGGGCTGGTCCGCCAGAAGCAGGCCAGCGGCCGCTACGAGCGCTGCACACCGCAGCACAGCTGGAACTCCGACCACATGGTGACCAACCTGTTCCTCTACCACCTGCAGCGGCACAGCGACCACCACGCCAA
>NZ_JRMM01000056.1:0-24593 GCF_000972905.1 Mycobacterium sp. UM_Kg27 | reverse complement strand
GATGTGTATAAGAGACAGTTCCACGTCCTTGTCGCCACGGCCGGACACGTTGACCACGATGACCTTTTCGGGCCCCAGCTCGGTCGCCAGCTTGAGCGCACCGGCCACCGCATGTGCTGACTCGATTGCCGGGATGATTCCTTCAGTGCGGCAAAGGATTCCGAACGCGTCCATTGCTTCGGCATCGGTGATCGGGCGATACTCGGCGCGTCCGGTTTCACGCAGCCAGGCGTGCTCGGGGCCCACCCCCGGGTAGTCCAGCCCGGCCGAGATCGAGTGCGACTCGATGGTCTGACCGTCGTCGTCCTGCAACAGGTAGGAGAACGATCCCTGGAAGGCGCCCGGGGTTCCGCCGGCGAATGTCGCGGCGTGCCGGCCGGTGTCGACGCCGTCGCCGCCGGCCTCGAATCCGATCAGCCGGACCGCGGGATCGTCGAGGAACGCGTGGAAGATGCCGATGGCGTTCGACCCGCCGCCCACACACGCCACCACGGCGTCAGGCAGTCGGCCCGCCATCTGCTGGATCTGAACTCGCGTCTCCAGGCCGACGATCCGCTGGAAGTCGCGCACCATGGTGGGGAACGGGTGCGGCCCGGCCGCGGTGCCGAAACAGTAGTAGGTGCGGTCGGCGTTGGTGACCCAGTCCCGGAAGGCCTCGTTGATGGCGTCCTTGAGGGTCTGCGAACCGGATTCGACGGAGACCACCTCGGCGCCCAGCAGTCGCATCCGTGCCACGTTGAGCGCCTGTCGGCGAGTGTCGACGGCACCCATGTAGATCACGCATTCCAGGCCGAGCAACGCGCAGGCGGTGGCCGTGGCGACCCCGTGCTGACCGGCGCCGGTCTCGGCGATCACCCGGGTCTTGCCCATGTGTCGGGCCAGCAGTGCCTGGCCGAGCACGTTGTTGATCTTGTGAGAACCGGTGTGGTTCAGGTCCTCTCGCTTCAAGAAGATGCGGGCCCCGCCGGCGTGTGCGGTCAGACGCTCGGCCTCATACAGCGGTGAGGGTCGGCCGGTGTAGTGCGTCTGCAGGTCGTCGAGGGTGTTCAAAAACTCCGGGTCGTTGCGCACCTTGTCGTAGGCGGCGGTGACCTCTTCGATGACGGCCATCAGCGCTTCGGCGACGTAGCGGCCCCCATAGACGCCGAAATGCCCGCGGGCATCGGGATCATGTGCGGACGGCTCAGCCACTCCGGCGCTGGCACGCGGAATAATCGGGTGCGTGGTGTCTGACATTTAGCGAGCCGGCTTCGGGCAGGACGGATGCTTACCCGCACTGACCAAATCGGCAACGGCCGCCCGCGGGTCGCCACTGGTGACGAGTCCCTCGCCGACCAGGACAGCGTCCGCACCGGCACCGGCGTAGGCCAGCAGGTCCGCGGTGCCCCGCACCCCGGACTCGGCGATCTTGACCACCTCGGTGGGCAGTCCGGGCGCGATCCGCGCGAAACAGTCGCGGTCGACCTCCAGCGTGGTCAGATCACGCGCATTGACACCGATCACCTTGGCGCCGGCGGTCAATGCGCGGTCGGCCTCTTCTTCGGTATGCACCTCGACCAGTGCGGTCATGCCGAGCGACTCGGTGCGGTCCAGCAGGGATTCCAATGCCTGTTGTTCAAGCGCCGCCACGATCAGCAGCAGCATGTCTGCGCCGTGGGCGCGGGCCTCGTGAATCTGGTACGGCCGCACGATGAAGTCCTTGCGCAGCACCGGAACCGACACCGCGGCACGTACCGCGTCCAGGTCGGCCAGCGAGCCGTTGAACCGGCGCTGCTCGGTCAGCACGCTGATCGCGCGGGCCCCGCCGTCGGCGTAGGAGCCGGCCAGCTCTGCCGGGTCGGCGATGGGCGCCAGTTGGCCTTTGGACGGACTGGCGCGCTTCACCTCGGCGATGACCGCGATGCCGGGCTCACGCAGCGCTGCCATCACGTCCCGTGGCGCTGGCATGGCCTCGGCCGCTGCCTTGACTTCCGCGAGCGGGACGAGGGCCTCTCGGGCGGCAAGGTCGGCGCAGACTCCCTCGATGATGGAGTCGAGAACGGATGCCGAACTCATGACTGCCGCTTCCTCTCCCGCGTCCAGTGGACTTTCGTCGAAGACCTTTATGAAGGGTAACGACCGTCGCTGTCCGCGGTGTCACCGGCCCGTCAAGAACACCTAGCCGTCGGGGTCCGGCGCCCCATCATCTGCATCCCCGGTGGGGTCACGGCCCTCGTCGAGGGCGTCCCACATCATGCGTTCCGAGAGCTGCGGGCCACCCGGGTCGGCGCGCTCGCCCGCCGCGACGTCACGTGCCGCCGCGCGCCGCTCCGCAGGTGCCGAGTACTTGGTCACCCGGCCGGCGCTGTGTGCGGCGACGCGCATCAGCAGCACCGCCGCAGCCAGGACACCCACGGCGGCGACCATGCTCAACGCGGCCCCGCTCAGACGGCGCTCGGTGCCCAGCAGTGAGGTCAGCGGAATCTCGGCGATGTCCAGGGCCCGCAGGGTGACGTCGCGGGCCGCCCACATGCTGGCGGCCAGATAACCGCACGCCAGACTCACCGCAGCCAGCACCACCGCCAGCACCCGCAGCTGCCACCCGCGCACCGCCATCGCCGCGACGGCGGCGGCCAGGCACAGCAGCGCCAGAGGCAGCAGCGCTGTCGACCAGGACGCGCCGGTGAGGGTGATCTGCTTGGGCTGCCCGAGTCCGTCGAACGAGCGGATCAGGACCCACGGCAGCCGTGCGGCGCCCCAGAGAACTCCGGCGGCCGCCACCAGCAGCAGTTGTGCCCCGCGCAGCGCGCGAGTGTCGTTGCGTTCGCGACCGTCAGCCATCGGTCCAGGGCGCTGCCAGTGTCTCGGCGGCGGCGATGGCGGCCAGCACGGCCCGAGCCTTGTTGGATGCCTCGGTGTATTCGTAGGGCCCGTTGGAGTCGGCGACCACTCCGCCGCCCGCCTGGACGTAGGCGGTGCCGCTCCGCATCAACGCCGTGCGGATCGCGATCGCGAAGTCGGCGTTGCCGGCGAAGTCCAGATAGCCGACGACGCCGCCGTAGAGGCCGCGCCGGGTCTTCTCGACCTCCTCGATCAGCTCCATCGCGCGCACCTTGGGTGCCCCGGACAAGGTGCCCGCCGGGAAGCACGCGGTCACGGCGTCCAGCGCGGTCCGGTCGACGGCGAGCTCTCCGGTGACGGTGGACACCAGGTGCATGACGTGGCTGTAGCGCTCGATGTGGCTGTAGTCGGAGACCCGCACGGTTCCCGGAACACACACCCGGCCCAGGTCGTTACGGCCCAGATCGACCAGCATCAGGTGCTCGGCGAGCTCCTTCTCGTCGTTCAACAGGTCCTTGGCCAGCAGCTGGTCTTCATCCTCGGTCGCCCCCCGCCACCGGGTTCCGGCGATCGGGTGGGTGGTCGCGCGGCCGTCCTGGACGGTCACCAGCGCTTCCGGGCTGGAACCCACGATCGAGAAGGCCAGTCCCCCGTCGTCGTCGGGCACCTGCAGCAGGTACATGTACGGGCTCGGATTGGACACCCGCAGCATCCGGTAGACATCGAGGGGGTCCGCCGGCGTGGTCATCTCGAAACGCTGCGAGGGAACCACCTGGAACGCCTCGCCGGCCTCGATCTCGCCGACCAGCCGCTCAACGATCGCCCCGTACTCCTCGGCGGTGCGCTGACCGCGGTAGACCGGGTCGGGCCGGTCGAAGGTGGCGACGCTGGATTCCAGCGGCTGGCTCAGCGCCGCGGCCATCACGTCGAGGCGGGCGAGCGCGTCGTCGTAGGCCTCATCGACGCGCTCGTCGGTGCCGTTCCAGTTGACCGCGTTGGCGATCAGGGTGATGGTGCCCTCGTGGTGGTCGACGGCGGCCATGTCGGTGGCCAGCAGCAGCAGCATGTCGGGCAGCTGCAAGTCGTCGACGGCCAGTTCGGGCAGCCGCTCCAGGCGACGCACCAGGTCGTAGGTGAAGAAACCCACCAGGCCGCTTGACAACGGCGGCAGCCCGGGGATGGCGGCCGTCTCCAGCAGCGTCAGTGTCTGACGCAGGGCCTGCAACGGATCCCCGCCGGTGGGTGCATCCTGCGGTGCAGCCCCCAGCCACACCGCTGCGCCGTCGCGCACCGTCAACGCCGACGTCGTCCCGGCGCCGATGAACGACCACCGCGACCACGACCGGCCGTTCTCGGCCGACTCCAGCAGGAAAGTGCCGGGGCGGTTGGCGGCCAGCTTGCGGTATGCCGACAGCGGTGTCTCGGCGTCGGCCAGCACCTTGCGGGTCACCGGGACCACGCGGTGCTCAGCCGCCAGCGCCCGGAAGTCCGCCCGGGATGTGACGCCGGCCTTAGCAGTGCTCGTGGTTTGCACGCGCCCATCTTCCCAGACATCGGCGGGTCGCCAGAACCAGCACTGGCGATCGCTGGGGGCACCTTCGGCTCGCCGGGGACGGGCCGGCGCAACCGCATCGCCCGCTCACCACTACCGTCGCCGCCGCACCCGCACCCGGAGTAGCGTGACCGCCATGAAAACCGGTGACACCGTGGCCGACTTCGAGCTCCCCGACCAGACCGGGGCGCCGTGCAAACTCAGCGACCTGCTGGCCGGTGGGCCGGTGGTGCTGTTCTTCTATCCGGCCGCCATGACGCCGGGGTGCACCAAGGAAGCCTGCCACTTCCGCGACCTGGCCGGCGAGTTCGCCGCGGTCGGGGCCACCCGGGTGGGGATCAGCGCCGACGAGGTGGCCAAGCAGGCCAAATTCGCCGACCAGCAGGGCTTCGACTACCCGCTGCTGTCCGACACCGAAGGCACGGTGGCACAACAGTTCGGCGTCAAGCGCGGCTTGCTGGGCAAGCTCATCCCGGTCAAGCGCACCACGTTCGTCATCGACACAGACCGCACGGTGCTGGATGTGATCGCCAGCGAATTCTCCATGGACACCCACGCCGACAAGGCGCTGGAGGTGCTGCGGGCGCGCTCGTCAGCCTAGCGGGCGGTAGCACCGGGCACCAACGAGTCGGCTGACTGCCCTAGTCGGCGTCCTGCTCTGCTTCGGGCGCGTCCGCGATCTCAGCGGCGGGCGCTTCGGGCAGATCGGGCACGTGGCGGTTCTCTCCGACGGTGGTGTCGATCCAGTTTCTGATCTCGCTGAGGTGGGTGACGATTCCGGCCCGCTCGCGCTTCAGCAGTTCCACTTCGGCCTGTGTGCGGTCGGTGAGCACCTTGGCTTCGCGCTTGGTGCCGGCGATCAAGGAGGACGCCTCCAGCCGGGCCTCTTTGTCGAGCTTGGCGATATTGGCCTCGGCCTGTTCCCACGCCGCCTTCATCTTCTGGTCCAGGCGGTGTTGGGCCTCTCGGCGGTTGCGCTCGTCCTCTTCCCAGGCCAGTTTGATCTGCTCGTCCAGGGATTCCTGGGCGGCCCGGCGGTTGCGTTCGTCCTCTTCGGCCAGGCGCTGGTACAACTCGCGGCGGCTGCGTTCGGCCTCTTCGATCTCCCGGGCGATACGGCTGCGCTCCTCGTGCGCGATCTGCAGGATCTGCTCGGCTTCCTGGGTCGCGGCCTCGAGGATCTTGGTCCGGCGGGCGTTGGTGGACGCCTGGAACTCCGAGAGCGCCTCACTGGCGGCGGCCCGATCGTGTTTGGCGGCTTCCAACTGCTCGCGCAGTTCCGCGGTCAGCGCCTCGGCGTCCTGGCGGGCCAGTTCCTTGGTGCGTCGCGCCTCCTCGGAGGCGATGCGCATCATCCGCGCAATGCGGTCGGACATGCCCTCGACGGAGTCCACCGGACCGGTGACCTGCTCGAACTGCGATCGCAGTTGGGCCAGTTCGGCGGTGAGACGTTGTCGTTCCGAATCTGCCTCGGCGGTCATCCGGACCACGTCGCTCTGCAGCCGGGTGACCTCAGCGACGAGCTGTTCGCGGTCGATCAGCGTCTGCGACTTCGTTGCTTCCAGGGATTTGCTGCGGTCCTGCAGAATATCGATCTCGTGGTGCAGACGTGCGATGTAGTCGGAGACCTCGTTGCGATCGAAACCGCGCATCTGCGTTTCGAATTCGGGAATCTCTAGTGCCACCGGCGTACTCCTAAGCACCTGACAGGTTCGGTCTGCGGGTCGATGGGCAACCAGCGTTCAACCGAGTTGGCTTGTGCGGGAGGCCAAATGGGCATGCTGGCTCCAGTCCCCACGCGACGGAGCGTATCAGACCCACAAGTGCGTGTCACCGGCCTTGCAGTGGGGAAAAGCCCCTTAAGCGCGGACGATCTTCGCGAAATCAGGACTCATTTGCCGTCCTGAGGGATTGGCGGTTGACTCCAGTTCCGGCGACCGTGTGGGGTCCCCTAACGGGTATTGATCCAGTTCTTGATCAGCTTCAGGTCGCCGACGAGTTCGGTGCGCTCCTGCTTCAGCTGATCCACTTCCGCTTGAGCGCGTTCACTGATCACCTTGACTTCGTGCTGCGCGGCGGCGACCAGTGTCGCAGCCTCCCACTGCGCCTCCGTTTCGAGCTTGGCGATAGCGGCCTCGGTCTGTTCCCAGGCCGCCCGCAAATTCTGGTCCAGCCGACGCTGCGCCTCAGCGCGGTGACGCTCGTCTTCCTCCCAGGCCAGCTTCAATTGCTCGTCGAGCGTTTCGTGCGCTGCCAGGCGGTGGCGTTCTTCCTCCTCGGCCAGGCGCTGGTACACCGCACGGCGGGTGCGCTCGGCTTCTTCAGTCTCCTCGGCGATGCGGTCGCGCTCCTCATGCGCCAGCCGCAGAATCTCCTGGGCTTGTGCCGTCGCGATCTCCAAGATCTTCGTCCGGCGCATGTTGGCCGAGGCCTGCAATTCGGCCAGTTCCGCGGCGGCGGCCGCCCGGTCGGCTCTGGCGGCGATCAGCTGCTTGCGCAGGTCCCCGCTCAGCGATTCCGCCTCCTGGTGGGCCAGTTCCTTGGTGCGCCGGGCTTCCTCTGAGGCGATACGCATCATCCGGGCGATGCGATCCGACATCCCCTCGACGGTGTCGACCGGTGCCGTGATCTGTTCGAACTGGCTGTGCAGCTGCGTCATTTCCGCAATGAGTTCCCGACGCTTTGCCTCGGCCTCGGCAGTCCGCTGCGCGAGGTCATTCTGCAGCCGCGCGATCTCGGCGGAAAGCCGTTCGCAGTCGGATCGAGCGTGCCCCCTGGCCGAGTCCAGGGATTTAGTGCGGTCGCGCAGAATTTCAACTCTATGGTGAAGCCGACCAAGGTAATCAGCGACCTCATTGCGATCGAACCCGCGAAGCTGAGTTTCGAATTCAGGAATATCCAGCATCCGCGACTGACCCCTTCTCCCGACAAGACCTGGTCGTCTGCCGGGCGCTACCCGGCTTCTGGCCGAACGTAATTGCTAATGAAAGCAAGTCGGCTATTGCACGATAGCTGCCGCGCGGGGAATCGTAGCAGACAGGCGCGGAGGTGTCACCAATGATTCAAATGGCAGCGCAGTGGTTCAGTGCGGGCGATTTTCGCGAAACCAAGTTTCTCGGCCGGACAAAGCAGATTCGCGATCAGCCTGAAGAGAAGCATTCACGTGAGTTTCTGCGTTAACTTGATTCGCGCGATTAACTTGACCCGTTGTGCGCTCTATCTGGCCGACGATTTTCGCGCGCGCGTCGATGAGTTCGGCCAAGCGCCGTTGGGCGTCGGCGACGTGGCTGGTGATCGCCTGATTCATCTCGGTCAAGATCGCCGAGGCGTGGCTCTCGGCTTCCTTCATGATCTCGGCGGCACTGAGAACGGCCTGTCGCCGCAGGTGAGCGGCTTGCGCGCGTAGCTGCTTGTGCTGGGTTTCCAACTCGGCCCGCAACTCAGCCGCCTCCCGGCGCTGCGCCTCGGCGTCTGCGAGAATCGCCGCGGCTTCGTTCTCGGCCGCGGCGCGCAGTTCGTCCGCGAAGTGCTGCGCCTCCGCGCGGATGTCGTCTGCTTCTGCAACCGCTCCGTTGAGGATGCCGGACAGCCGATCACTTAGATCGACAATGTCGCCCGGAATCGCCGAGGCCAACTCATTGAACTTCGCCGACGCGGACTCCAGGTGCGCCTGCGATTCACTGAGCTGGTTTGTCAGCGCGACTATCCGCGATCCGTCGCGCGGCATGTGTGCCTCGATGTCGCTAACGGTGCCCTGCGCATAGTGCGAGTCGATCTGGAGCGACAGCCGCTCCAACTCCAAACCCCTGGGACGCGGCTCGTGCTCCAACTGGTACCAGTCATCAGGCTCGTCGGAGTTCACAATCGGCCAGCATACCGCTACGCAGCTATGCGCGAATCAATCTGCGGGACCGAGTAACACGTCCGCGTCAAAACAGCTGTGATCACCGGTATGGCAGGCACCACCGGTTTGATCGACGGTCAGCAGCAACGTGTCACCGTCGCAGTCCAGTCGCACCGCATGCACGTACTGGGTGTGGCCTGACGTCGCGCCCTTGATCCACTGCTCATTGCGGGAACGCGAAAAATACGTCGCCTCACGGGTCGCCAGGGTGCGGGCCAACGCCTCGTCGTCCATCCAGGCGACCATCAGGACGTCGCCGCTGCCGCGCTCTTGCACCACTGCTGCGATCAGCCCGTCGGCGTTGCGCTTGAGTCGCGCCGCGATCGCCGGATCCAGGGACATCGGACTCATCGCACCGTGATCCCCTCTGCCGCCATTGCGGCCTTGACCTGGCCGATGGTGAGTTCCCGGAAATGAAAGACGCTGGCGGCCAGGACCGCATCGGCACCAGCACCCACCGCCGGGGCGAAATGCTCTGCCGCACCGGCTCCCCCGCTGGCGATCACCGGTACGTTCACCGCGGCCCGAACCGCGCGCAGCATCGACAGATCGAATCCGGCTTTGGTTCCGTCGGCATCCATCGAGTTCAGCAGGATCTCCCCCACGCCGAGCTCCACACCGCGAATCGCCCACTCGACCGCGTCGATACCGGTGCCCTGCCGGCCACCGTGGGTGGTGACCTCCCATCCGGAAGCGGTGGGCGGCGAACCGGCCGGGACGGTACGGGCGTCGACCGACAACACGATGCACTGGGAACCGAACTGGCGGGACAGCTCCGCCAACAGTTCCGGGCGCGCGATCGCGGCGGTGTTCACCGATACCTTGTCCGCGCCGGCGCGCAGCAACACGTCGACGTCGGCGACCGTGCGTACTCCGCCGCCGACGGTCAGTGGGATGAACACCTGATCGGCGGTGCGTGCGACGACCTCGAGCATGGTCGCCCGGCCCGACGACGACGCCGTCACATCGAGGAAGGTCAGCTCGTCGGCTCCCTCGGCGTCATAGGCCGCGGCCAGCTCGACCGGGTCGCCGGCATCGCGCAGGTTGGCGAAATTGACGCCCTTGACGACGCGGCCGCCGTCGACGTCCAGACACGGAATGACCCGTACCGCTACATCACTGTGCCTATGCATCGGTCCCAGCTTCGCCTCTCCTGCGTCGAGCCTCGCTGAACCGCTGGGCTTATCCATCTCAGTAGTCCCCCGGTGCGCCGACTCGCCTGAGGATCTCGAGGATCTGATCGTGTACCCCGGGCGCGGCGACCAGTGCCGAATCCGAGCGGGCCGTCCACGCTGCGCCGGCCAGGTCGGTGACGATGCCGCCGGCCGCCCGCACCATGGCCACACCGGCAGCGTGGTCCCAGATGTGGTCGCCGAAACTGATCGCCCCGCCGAGGGTCCCGTCGGCGACATAGGCCAAGTCGATTCCGGTGGCGCCGTGCATTCGGGTCCGCGAGGTCACCCGGGTCAGGCCTTCGAGCACCGCAAGTCGGTAGCGGCCGGGGAACCGGCCGCGCCACTCGACGTTGAAGGTGCCGATGCCGACCAACGAGTCGGCCAAGTCAACGGTTTTCAGTGGCGGCTGCGCCACCCCGTTGCGAATCAGCGGGCCACCGGCGACCGCGGTGTAGCGCTGGTCGGCGAAGGGCAGCCAGGTCAGCCCCGCGACCGGCTCACCGTCGCGCAGCAGCCCCAGCAGGACCGCCGACATCGGCGATCCGGCGGCGTAGTTGAACGTCCCGTCGATGGGATCGAGCACCCACACCAGCGGCGAATCGATCGGGGGCCCACCGAACTCCTCGCCGTGCACCCCGATTCCGGTCTCGGCCACCAGCGCTTCGGTGATCTGCCGTTCCAAGGCCAGGTCGACCTCGGTGGCGAAGTCGTTGGCGCCCTTGCGGACCGCAGAGTCGGCCCGGTGGCCGGCGAGGAAAGGCTCGGCGGCGACATCGAGGATCCGCGACGCCGCTGCGACCAGCGCGCCCAGATCCGCGGTGTCCAGCGCCATGTCGGCCTACTCCTGCACCGTGGACAGCGCCTCGGGCAGAGTGAAGCGACCCGCGTAGAGCGCCTTGCCGACGATGGCGCCCTCGACGCCGCGGCCGACCAGCGTGGCGATCGCCCGGAGGTCATCCAGGCTCGACACTCCCCCGGAGGCGATCACCGGGGCGTCGGTGCGGTCAGTGACCGCGCCGAGCAGCTCCAGGTTCGGGCCGCCCAGCGTGCCGTCCTTGGTCACATCGGTGACCACGTAGCGCGAACAACCTTCGCGGTCAAGACGTTCCAGCACCGGCCACAGGTCACCGCCGTCGGTCTCCCAACCGCGGCCCCGCAGCCGGTGGATGCCGTCGGGGTGATCGGGGTCGATCTGCACGTCCAACCCGACCGCGACCTTCTCGCCGTGCTCAGCGATCGCTCGCGCGCACCACTGCGGGTTCTCCAGGGCCGCTGTGCCCAAATTCACCCGGGCGCAGCCGGTGGCCAGCGCCGCCGCCAGCGTGTCGTCGTCGCGGATGCCGCCGGACAATTCGACCTTCACATCAAGGCGCCCAACGACATCGGCAAGCAGCTCACGGTTCGATCCGCGCCCGAAAGCGGCATCCAGATCGACCAGGTGGATCCATTCCGCGCCGTCGCGCTGCCAGCCCAGCGCGGCGTCCAGCGCCGAACCGTACTCGGTCTCACTGCCGGCCTTGCCCTGCACCAGACGAACCGCACGGCCATCGACCACGTCGACGGCCGGCAGCAGAACCAGCGCCTTGTTCACAGCAGTACTCACAGTGCCTCCACCCAGTTGCTCAACAGTGTCGCCCCGGCATCCCCACTCTTTTCGGGGTGAAACTGGGTGGCGGCCAATGGCCCATCCTCGACAGCCGCCACGAACGGTACCTGATGAGTCGCCCAGGTCACCAAAGCCTCTGGACGCCCCTCCCACCGTTGCGCGGCGTAGGAGTGCACGAAGTAGAACCGGGTGTCGGCGTCCAGACCGGCGAACAGGGTGCTGCCGGCCGCGGAGTCCACGACGTTCCAGCCCATGTGTGGGATCACCGGGGCATCGAGCCGGGTGACCGCGCCCGGCCACTGGCCGCAGCCGGCGGTATCCACCCCGAACTCGACTCCGTGTGCGAACAGGATCTGCATCCCGACGCACACGCCGAGTACCGGCCGGCCGGCCTGCACTCGTTCGGCGATGATCTTGTCGCCGTTGACCTTGCGAAGCCCGGTCATGCACGCCGCGTACGCCCCGACGCCCGGCACCAGCAGGCCGTCGGCGTCGGTGGCGGCGTCGGCGTCGGCGGTCACCTCGACCTGGGCGCCGACCCGTTGCAGGGCCCGCTGGGCGGAGCGCAGATTCCCCGAACCGTAGTCCAGGATCACCACCCTGGGAGAGCTACTCACAGGGCTCCCTTGGTGGACGGCACGCCGGTCACGCGAGGGTCGGGCTCCACGGCCTGGCGCAGCGCACGCGCGACCGCCTTGTACTGGGCCTCGGTGATGTGGTGCGGATCGCGCCCGTAGAGCACCCGCACGTGCAGCGCGATGCGTGCGTTCGACGCCAGCGTCTCAAACACGTGCCGGTTGATCACGGTGTGGTAGGGCGCCTGCGTTCCAGCAATCGTGGTGTGCGCCAGGTGATCCGGTTCCCCGGTGTGCACGCAGTACGGTCGGCCCGACACGTCGACAGCGGCGTGGGCCAGCGTTTCGTCCATCGGGATGAACGCGTCGCCGAATCGGCGAATGCCCTTCTTGTCGCCCAGCGCCTCGCCCAGCGCCTGTCCGAGCACGATCGCGGTGTCCTCGACGGTGTGGTGGGCCTCGATCTCGACGTCGCCGCGGGCGCGCACCGTCAGATCGAAGCTGGCGTGACTGCCCAGTGCGGTCAGCATGTGATCGAAGAACGGCACGCCGGTCTCGATGTCAACGATGCCGGTGCCGTCCAGGTCGAGTTCGACCGTGATGTCGGATTCGCGGGTGGCGCGTTGCACCCGGGCGCGGCGGGTCATGATGCTCCTAATGACGGTTGGGCGAGTTCGGTGGCCGCAAGCTGTTTGCTGGCGGCGAGCAGTGCGTCGTTCTCCTCCGGAAGCCCGGTGGTAGCCCGCAGGTAGCCGGGGATGCCGACATCGCGGATGAGGATGCCGGCATCCAGGTAACGCTGCCAGGTCGCGGGCGCGTCGGCGAACTGGCCGAACAGCACGAAGTTGGCGTCGCTGGGAATGACCCGAAACCCCATGGCGGACAACTCGGCTGAGACGCGGTCGCGTTCGGCGATCAACTGCGCGACGCTACCCAGGGTGTCGTCGGCGTGACGGAGTGCGGCGCGGGCGGCTGCCTGGGTGACCACCGACAGATGATACGGAAGGCGAACCAGCAACATCGCATCGATCACCGCCGGAGCCGCGACCAGGTAGCCCAGCCGGCCACCTGCGAACGCGAACGCCTTACTCATCGTGCGGCTGACGATCAGCTTCGCCGGGTAGTCATCGATCAGCGCGATCGCGCTGGGCTGCGACGAGAACTCGCCGTAGGCCTCGTCGACGATCACGATCCCGGGCGAGGCTTCGAGCAGGTCCTGTAGATCCTCGAGCGGAATGCTCTGTCCGGACGGGTTGTTGGGCGACGCGACGAACACCACGTCGGGGTGGTGCTCGGCGATAGCGGCGCGGGCCACATCGACGTCCAGCCCGAAGTCGGTGGTCCGGTTGGCGGCCAGCCACCGCGTCTGGGTCCCGTCGGAGATGATCGGGTGCATCGAGTACGACGGCACGAAGCCGATCGCGCTGCGGCCCGGTCCGCCGAACGCCTGCAGCAACTGCTGCAGGATCTCGTTGGAGCCGTTGGCTGCCCACACATTGTCCGGCCCCACCTCGACGCCGGTCTGGGTGGTCAGATAGGCGGCCAGGTCGGTGCGCAGCGCCACCGCATCGCGATCGGGATAGCGGTGCAGCTCCACAGCCGCCTCCCGCACCGAGCGCGCCACGTCGTCGATGAGCGCCGCGCTCGGCGGGTGCGGGTTCTCGTTGGTGTTGAGCCGCACCGGAACCTCCAGTTGCGGCGCACCATAGGGCGACTTGCCGCGCAGGTCGTCGCGCAGCGGCAGATCCGCCAGGCTGATCTGCGCGCCCGGACGGGACGGTGTAGCGCTCACTGCTCGAACCTCCGTCGAACCGCCTCGCCGTGTGCGGGGAGATCTTCGGCCGTGGCCAGCGCGATCACGTGCCCACTGACATCTTTGAGCGCAGCTTCGGTGTAGTCGACGACGTGGATGCCGCGCAGGAACGTCTGTACCGACAGTCCACTGGAGTGCCGCGCACTGCCCGCGGTGGGCAGCACGTGGTTGGAACCGGCGCAGTAGTCACCGAGGCTGACCGGTGCGTACGGGCCGACGAAAATCGCACCGGCGGAACGGATTCGGGTTGCCACTGCCGCGGCATCGGCGGTCTGGATCTCAAGGTGCTCGGCAGCGTAGGCGTTCACCACCCGGATTCCGGCGTCCAAATCGTCGACCAGAACGATCGCCGACTGCGGTCCAGACAGTGCCGTGGTCACCCGCTCGCGGTGCACTGTGGTCTGCAGCTGGGCAGTCACCTCGCGGTCCGTGGCATCGGCCAACTCGGGGCTGGTGGTGACCAGCACGCTGGCGGCCATCTCATCGTGCTCGGCCTGACTGATCAGGTCCGCGGCCAGGTGCGCCGGGTGCGCGGTGTTGTCCGCGAGTATCGCGATCTCGGTGGGTCCGGCCTCCGCATCGATGCCCACCTGCGAGCGACACAGCCGCTTGGCCGCGGTGACGTAGATATTGCCGGGGCCGGTGACCATGTCGACCGGCGCCAGTTCACCCCCGTCGGTGTCAGTACCGCCGTAGGCCAGCAATGCCACCGCCTGCGCACCGCCGACCGCCCACACCTCGTTCACACCGAGCAACCGGGCGGCGGCCAGGATCGTGGGATGCGGCAGACCGGCAAAGGCAGCCTGGGGCGGGCTGGCGATCACCAGAGACTCGACACCGGCGATCTGGGCCGGGACGACGTTCATCACCACGCTGGACGGGTAGACCGCGTTGCCGCCGGGTACGTACAGGCCCACCCGCTCGACCGGAAGCCAGCGCTCGGTGACGGTGGCGCCCGGGGCCAGCGTGGTGGTGGTGTCGGTGCGCCGCTGATCGGAGTGCACCGCCCGGGCGCGGCTGATCGCGACTTCCAGGGCGGCGCGTACGGCGGGGTCCAATTCGGCCAGCGCACGCTCCAGTGCCGCCGCCGGCACCCGGATCGTGTCCGGTCGCACCCGGTCGAATGATTCGCCGAACTCCAATGCTGCGGCGGCGCCACGTTCGGCGATCGCCTCGACGATCGGGCGCACCCGCGGCAGCACCGCCTCCACATCCACACCGCCCCGCGGCAGGGTGGCGCGCAGCTGGGCCTTCGATAGGTCCGACTGTTCGGTGCCGCGCAGGTCGATGCGTGCCATCAGGCCGGTGTTCACGCCGTCCATTGTCCCAGAGGGGCTCAAGTGATTATCGCCAAGCTCGGCCGACCCCGAAAGCCGTCCTGCGCGCCGCTTCAACGCCGGTCCGGTCGAACCCGGCTAGGGTGGGAAATCGAGCTGTGAACTTCGAGAACGGAGCACGGTATGCCCACCAGGGACCACCCCAAGAGCGTTCCCGGGGTCCCCTACATCTTTCCGGACTGGCTGGACTACCTGCAGCGCACCATCGAAAGCCCCGTTGTCAAACGATTCCACCTCCCTACCTTCGCGGTGATCGACCATCGGGGCCGAAAGTCCGGCAACCCGTACCGCACCGTCGTACGCGCCTTCTGCAAGGGCCCGCGGCTGGCTATCATGCTCGGCCACGGCAAAGCCGACTGGGTCAGGAACGTGCTGGCCGCCGGGGAGGCCGACGTACACCTGTTCCGGCGCGACGTTCGCGTCACCAACCCGCGGATCGTGCCGGTCGGCGGCGACACCAGCGGCCTGCCGTGGATCACCCGGTTGGGGTCCCGGCGGGTCGGGATACTGGTCGCAGACATCACCTGAAACACCACGAGGAACGGAGTCCGTATGGCTGGCGACAAGAGTGCCGGGGATGAGCCCAAGCTGCCGGTGGTGTTCCCGCCGTGGCTGGACCGGCTGCAGATCAAATACATGAACCCGGTGGTCAAGCCGCTGTCCCGGTTCCTTCCCGGCACGTCGGTAATCAAGCACCGCGGCCGTAAGTCCGGCAATCCCTACGAGACGGTGGTGACGACCTACCGCAAGGGTGACCTGCTGGCTGTGGCGTTGGGCCACGGCATGGCCGACTGGGTTAAGAACGTGGTGGCCGCCGGGGAGGCCGACGTGCGGTTGTTCCGCAGTGAACTGCACCTGACCAACCCGCGGATCCTGCCAGCCGGTACGGCCGATGGGTCCCTGCCGTGGGCCGTGCGGCTGCAGAACCGCAAAGTCGCGGTGCTGGTCACTGACATCAGCTGATGTCGGCGGGCGGCAGGTCAGCGACGACAGGGCGGTAGCCGAGAGTCCAGGTCTCGCTGATCGAGGAGATCGCGGTGCCGGGCTTCCGGCGTCATCGCCAGGAGCGACATGTCGGCTTGCACCGTCGGATCCAGGTAGGCGGGCGGGCGACGCCAGTAGGCACCCCCGAACCCGTCAGTGCAGTCATGCGGTACGGGGACCCGTCGTCATTCACAGCGCCCATGCGTGGATCCGGCCGCCCGGTCCTGTCTTACCGGGTCACGCCGATGCCTCGCGCCTGATTCTTACCGCGCCGAGTAAGAGTAGGATCGTAAGATGCGAATCACCAGCAAGGGCCAGGTGACTATTCCTCAGCACATCCGGGAACGGTACGGGTTATTGCCCGATACCGAGGTCGACTTCATCGATGACGACGGGACGGTGACGCTCGCACCGCGACGATCCGGCCGACCCGATCGAGGCGACAACGCGGTTGCCGTTCTCCGCGGAACCGGCCATCGCAGGATGTCGACCGATGAGTTGCTGCGCCTGACCCGTGACTGAGCCCTGCCGCCCCGCCGGCTACCTGGTCGACTCGAACGTGCTGCTCGACGTCGCCACCGAGGATCCGCGGTGGTTCGGGTGGTCGTCCGAGACGTTGAGCACCGCGGCGCGGACCGTGCCGTTGCTGATCAATCCCCTGGTTTACGCGGAGGTCTCCGCCAACTACGACACGGTCGAGGAACTCGACGAGGCTCTGCCCGAGGCCCTGTTTCGCAGGGCTCCGCTGCCCTATCCGGCCGGATTCGTCGCAGCGCGCGCGTTTCTGGCCTACCGCTCGCGGGGCGGCGCACGGAGATCACCGCTACCAGATTTCTACATCGGCGCGCACGCGGCGGTGGACCGACTCGGCCTGGTAACTCGGGATGCTCGTCGGTATCGCAGCTATTTCCCGACCGTGGAGTTGATTGCCCCGGACTCCGGCGCCTGATCGCCACACCGGGATCGCGAGTGTGCGGTTTCATCCGCAGCGGGCGGCGCGTCGCGGATGAAACCGCACAACCGAGCAGACGGGGATGGCGGTAGCGGCAGCGGGGCCACCTGACTTACATGTCCAGGCCGATGTCGAGCACTCGCACCGAATGGGTGAGGGCTCCCACGGCCAGGTAGTCGACTCCGGTGGCGGCGTAGGCTCCCGCGCTGTCGAGGGTCAGCCCGCCCGAGGACTCCAGCAGTACGCCGGGGGCGCGCGAGTCGCGTCGCTGCACCGCCATCTGGGTCTGCCAGACCTCGAAGTTGTCCAGGAGCACCAGCTCGGGCCCCTCGGCGAGCACCTCGTCGAACTGCTCGAGTGAATCGACCTCGACCTCGCAGGGCACGTCGGGCGCTGCCGCCCGCACCGCCCGCAGCGCCGCGGCCACCGAACCCGCCGCGGCCACATGGTTGTCCTTGATCAGCGCGGCATCGCCCAGGCCCATCCGGTGATTTACCCCGCCGCCGACGCGTACCGCGTACTTCTGCAGCAGCCGCAGGCCGGGCAGCGTCTTGCGGGTGTCGCGGATGCGCGCTGACGTGCCGTCTACGGCGTCGACCCAAGCCGCGGTGGCCGTTGCGATCCCGGACAGGTGGCACACCAGGTTGAGCATGGTGCGTTCGGCGGTCAGCAGGCCACGAGTGTCGGCCTTGAGGCTCAGTACCGGTGCGCCGGCCGGCAGTCGGCTGCCGTCGGTCACCTTGTCCAACACCTGGTAGCCGTCGGCTCCGAGGACCTCGTCGAGCACCAGGAGGGCCAGGTCGACCCCGGCGATCACCCCGGGCGCCCGCGTGACCATGGCCGCTTCGGCCGTCACACCGGCGGGAACCGTTGCGGCGGTGGTGACATCGGGCCCGTAACGCAGGTCCTCATCGAGCGCGCGGCCGATGACCTGGCGCGCCTCGTCGAGTTCGGTCTCGGACAACGTCACGATGCGACCCCCGCGGGTGTCTCGAGCGCGACAAACCCGTCGCGCAGCCGGATGGTGGAACTACGGGCCTGACCAGGATCGGGGTCCGGGCAGTCGGACCGGTGGTGGCAGCCCCGGCTTTCGGCGCGCGCCGACGCCGCCGCTGTGACGACGCGGGCGGCCAACGTCAGTGCGGCGTCCTCGACACCGGCCCGGTCGGTGACCTGGCGGGCACCGGCGCCGCCCAGCAGCTCGTGCAGTCGGGTGAGGCCATGCACGTCACGGACCACCGAGGCGTCGCGCGACATCGCGTCCTGCAGCGTCTGCCGGTCCAGTGCCGTGTGCCGGGCGGGCTCGCCCACCACCGCGTCGCAGCCACCCACTGATACCGAGTGAGCTGCGGCCGCAGCGCCCGCGCGGTCACCGACCACCAGACCTTCCAGCAGGCTGTTGGACGCCAGCCGGTTGGCGCCGTGCATGCCGGTTCGGGCCACCTCGCCCGCGGCGAACAGACCGGGCAACTCGGTGCGGCCGGCGACGTCGGTGACCACCCCACCACAGCTGTAATGCGCGCCGGGAACCACCGGAATCGGTTGACGCACCGGGTCGATCCCGGCGTCGCGGCAGGCCGCGGTGACGGTCGGGAAGCGTTGCGCGAAGCCGTCGATCCCGCGCGCATCGAGATACGCGCACTCGTCGCCGGTTTCGCGCAGCCGCGCGTCGATAGCTCCCGCCACCACGTCGCGCGGGGCCAGATCCCCCATCGGGTGCACCCCGTCGGTGATCGAGGCGCCGCGGGCGTCGATCAGCCTGGCGCCTTCACCGCGCACCGCTTCGGTGATCAGCGGCCGGCGCCCGCCGCTGCCGCGGCCGTTGGCGGCTCCCGAGAACAGCATGGTCGGGTGGAACTGGATGAATTCCAAGTCGCTGACCGCCACACCGGCCCAGAGCGCCAGGGCCAGCCCGTCGCCGGTCGCCCCACCGGGATTGGTGGTCGCCCGGTACAGATGCCCCAGACCGCCGGTGGCCAGCACCACCGACGGGGTGTGAATCACGCCGATACCGTCGGCGTTGGCCACCAGCACGCCGGTGACGCGGTCGGCGTCGCGCAGGATCTCACACACCACCTGACCGCAGCGAACATCAAGTGCGGCGGCGGCCTGGTCAAGCGCACGCTGCACCTCGGCGCCGGTGGCGTCGCCGCCGGCATGAATGATGCGGCGCCGGGAGTGCCCGCCTTCGCGGGTGAGCGCCCAGTGGCCGTCGCGGCCCTGGTCGAACACCGCACCCGAGCCGGCCAGGTCACAGACCGCACGATAACCGTCGGCCACGATCGAGGTCACCGCCTCGCGGTCGCACAATCCGCCGCCGGCGGCCAGGGTGTCGGCGACGTGGTCGGCCACCGAGTCGTCATTGCCGGGCAGGACCACTGCGATCCCGCCCTGGGCGTAGTGCGTCGCCGTGGCGGCTGAGCCCGCGGCGGACTTGCTGAGTACCACCACCTCACGCCCGGCGCGGTACGCGGCTCGCGCCGCCGCCAGCCCGCCGACACCGGTGCCGATGACCACGACATCGGCCCGCTGCTGCCAGCTGGGACCAGGGGTCACTTGCTGACCGGGACGGAGTGTCCGATAGAGATCATCCGCTGCACGCTGCGGGCTGCCAGACGCGCCGTCTCGGGGTCGACATGGATCTCGTCGGCGCCCTCGGTCAGGCTGCGCAGCAGGGCCGCCGGGGTGATCATCTTCATGTACTTGCAGGCCGCCTTGCGGTTGACGGCCTCGAAGTCGACCTGCGGCGCCGCCTTGCGCAGCTGGTGGATCATGCCGACCTCGGTGGCAACCAGCACCTTGCGGGCCCCGGTGCGCGCGGCCTCCTCGAGCATCCCGCCGGTGGACAGGATCTTGACCTGCTCCTCGGGGAAATGGCCCTCGCCGACCAGGTACAGCGACGACGTCGCGCAGCCGCACTCGGGGTGCACGAACAGTGCGGCGTCGGGGTTGGCCCGGGCCTTCTCCGCGAGCTCGTCGCCGTTGATGGCTGCGTGCACGTGGCATTCGCCGGCCCAGATATGGAGGTTGTCGCGGCCGGTGACCCGCTTGACGTGCTGGCCCAGGAACTGGTCGGGAAGGAACAGCACCTCGCGGTCCGGATCGATCGCGTTGACCACATCGACGGCGTTCGAAGATGTGCAGCAGTAGTCGGTCAGTGCCTTGACCGCTGCGGTGGTGTTCACGTAGGACACCACGACCGCGTCCGGGTATTCGTCGCGCCAGGCCTGCAGTTCCTCGGCGGTGATCGAGTCGGCCAGCGAACAGCCCGCCCGGGTGTCGGGCAGCAGCACCGTCTTGTCCGGGGACAGGATCTTGGCCGTCTCGGCCATGAAGTGCACACCGCAGAACACGATGGTGTCCTCGTCGGCGGTGGCCGCGATCCGGGCCAGCGCCAGGGAGTCCCCGACGTGGTCGGCGATGTCTTGGATCGCCGGCAGTTGGTAGTTGTGGGCGAGGATCGTCGCGTTGCGTTCCTTCTTGAGCCGGAGAACCTCGGCCACCCACTCCTCGTCGGGTTCGATACCGCTGTAGCCGGCCGGCGAGTTCACGATGCGGTCGGCCAGGCTGCTTGCCCGCACACCGCTGTCGGTGAGGGTGGTCATGAGTGACTCCTTCTCAAAACAGGTTTTCGACTTACAATCGAAAACATGGTTCATACTAGCACCGCGCACGAAGTGCTCACCGTCGTCTTCCAGGTTGGCGGCCTTGATCAGCGCCGCCCCAGACTCAATGTGCTGCTGTGGGAACGCGCGCGCGAACCGCAGTCGGGGCGCTGGTCACTGCCCGGTGGCCTGCTGCGCAATGACGAGGATGTCACGGCGTCGGCCCGACGCCAGCTGGCTGAAAAGGTCGACCTACGTGAGATCGCCCACCTTGAGCAGCTGGCTGTGTTTTCCGACCCGCGCCGGGTGCCCGGCGTGCGCACCATCGCCTCGACCTTTCTGGGCTTGGTGCCCTCCCCCGCGGACCCGGAGCTGCCGAGCGACACCCACTGGCATCCGGTCGACGCCTTGCCGGCCATGGCGTTCGACCACGGACCGATGGTGGCGCACGCACACAGTCGTCTGGTCGCCAAGATGTCCTATACCAACATCGGATTCGGCTTGGCGCCAACGGAATTCATCTTGTCCACGCTGCGCGACATCTACAGCGTGGTGTTGGGCTACCAGGTCGATGCCACCAATCTGCAGCGGGTGCTGGTGCGCCGCGGGGTGATCACCCGCACCGGTACCACCGCCCGATCGGGGCGTAGCGGGGGCCGTCCGGCGGCCCGATACCGGTTCACCGACTCCGAACTTCGCGTCACCGACGAATTCGCCGCATTGCGCCCGCCCGGGTGAGTCGACTGGAATCTTAACGCCCTCTTAAGCAAGAATGCCGGGATGGATGTCGACAGTCTGGCCCGCGAAACATCTGTCGAGTGGATCGGGCAGGCCCCGCACCAGCCGCTGCAGGCCGGCGAACGCCCCCTGCCGGTGGACGAAGATCCGTTCTATGCGCCGCCGGCAGGCTTCCAGCACGCCGTGGCCGGCACGGTCCTGCGCTCCCGCGACGTCGAGCTGGCCTTTTTGGGCCTGATCCCGCAGCAACTGCAGGCCACCCAACTGCTCTACCGCACCGTCGACCGCAATAACATCCCGCAGGTGTCGGTGACCACCGTGGTGGTGCCCTCCGACCGGGACCGGACCCGGCCATGCCCGATCGTGTCGTACCAGTGCGCGATCGACGCGGTGGACGGCCGCTGCTTCCCGTCCTTCGCGCTGCGCCGCCGCGCCCGGGCGCACGGGTCTTTCACCCAACTCGAATTCGTGCTGATCGCAGCCATCCTGTCGCAGGGCTGGGCGGTCTCGATCCCCGACCACGAGGGCCGCTTCGGCCACTGGGGGGCGCCGTATGAACCCGGCTACTACGTGCTCGACGGGCTGCGCGCCGCGCTGGGCCACGACCAGCTGGGACTGTCCGCCGACGCCCAGGTGGGCCTCTGGGGCTACTCCGGCGGCGGTCTGTCCACGGCATGGGCGGCTCAGGTCTGCGGCGACTACGCCCCCGACCTCAATATCGTCGGCGTCGCACTGGGCTCACCGGTGGGCGACCTCGGCAACACCCTGCAGCGTCTCAACGGCTCATTCTGGTCCGGCCTGCCGGCCATCATGATCTCCGCGCTGGCCCGGGTGTATCCCGACCTCGACAAGGTCATCGAGGAGCACGCCACCGTCGAAGGCCGCGCACTGCTGCACTCCCTGGAGCTGGTCACCACCGCGACCGCGGTGCTGCGCCTGCACCATCGCGCCCTGGACACCTTCATCGACCGGCCGCTGGAACAGCTGATCGAACACCCCGTCGTCCAGCATGTGTTCGACGACACCCGACTGGGCGGCGCGGTCCCGGCTGTCCCGGTGCTGATGCTGCAGGCCATCCACGACCAGGTGATCTCCGTCGACGACATCGACGCGCTCGCCGAGACCTACGCGGCCGGCGGCGTGCCGATCACCTACCACCGCGATCTGCTCAGCGAGCACGTGACACTGCATCCACTGTCGGCACCGATGGTGTTGGACTGGTTGCGCGACCGGTTCGCCAACCGGCCGCTGCCGCAGGCGCCGGTGAGCAGTGCCTGGCCGGCGCTGCTGAACCCCAAGACCTATCTCGGGCTGTTGCGCCTGGGTGTGGTCGCGGGCCGGGTCATCACCGGCGGGGCGGTGCGACGCCTTCCGCTGTGACCGCCCGCTGCGGTCGCCGCACGGATTCCGGCGGATAGCCGCCCAAGTCGTCGCGGGTGCTCCACGTGGCGCACATGCCGTAGACCAATGCTGCAGTGGCGGCAGGCAGCAGCAGGGAGGCCGCGATCTGCAGCGGCGTGTGCCCGAAGAACACCGGCGGCCCCTCGGCGACGTAGTGCACCCGGTGGTCGGGGCTCACCGGCGCGGCATCCACGTCGATGCTGCCGTAGCGGCGCTGCACCAAGACGGTGCCGGTCAGGACCGCCAGCGCTGCCCCGGCAGCCAGGCCTCCCACCAGGCCGGCGATCATGCCCGGTCCCCGATGGGCCCGCCACTGCCAGGCCAGGGTGGCCGCCACCACTGCCACTACGCCCAACAGCCCGAGCAGCAGGAACGGCGCGATGAAGAAGTTCTCGGCCTCGTTGCCCAGGTAGGCCTGCACCCGCTCGCCGCCGCGGGTCAGTGCCACCACCCCGTTGATGGGCGGGGCGACCCACGCCCACAATGCGCCGATCGGCAGGCCGATGACGGCCAGTCCGGCGGCGATGGTCAGGTATGCCCGTTTCCGCGTGATCCGCGGCGCTCCGGGGGTCGTCACCGCTGGGTGTCCAGGTCGGCCGAATCCACCAGACCGTGCCGCGAACACTTGGCCCACCAGCCATCAGGGCGGACCTGCACCATCATCCGGCGCCCACAGGAGGCACAGAACCGCGGCGGCTCCAGGCCCAACTGGGCCGCGGTCGGCAACGAAGCCCCGGCGGGATCGTCGCTCTGCACGCCGGTGTAGACGTTGTAGACACCGGCTGCCACCGGAACGGGCAGGTCGCGAACCATCACAGGGTGGCGTTGAGTGCCTTGATCGGCATCTGCAGGTCGTCGAGCAGTTCCAGGTCGGTCTCGGCAGGCCGGCCCAGGGTGGTCAGGTAGTTGCCGACGATGATGGCGTTGATACCGCCCAGGATGCCCTGCTTGGCGCCCAGGTCGCCCAGCGTGATCTCCCGGCCGCCCGCGAAGCGCAGCATGGTGCGCGGCAGCGCCAGCCGGAACGCCGCGACGGCCCGCAGCGCGTCGGCGGCCGGCAGCACCTCCAGGTCGCCGAACGGAGTGCCCGGGCGTGGGTTGAGGAAGTTCAGCGGCACTTCGTCGGGGTTGAGCTCAGCCAGATCGGCGGCGAACTCCGCGCGTTGCTCCAGCGTCTCGCCCATGCCGAGGATGCCGCCGGAACAGACCTCCATGCCGGCCTCGGCCACCATGCGCAGGGTCTCCCACCGCTCTTCCCAGGTGTGGGTGGTGACGACGTTGGGGAAATGCGATCGGGCGGTCTCCAGGTTGTGGTTGTAGCGGTGCACGCCCATGGCGGCCAGCTTGTCCACCTGCTCCTGGGTCAGCATGCCCAGCGAACAGGCGATCTGGATGTCGACCTCGTTGCGGATGGCTTCGATGCCCGCGGCGACCTGGGCGAGCAGCCGCTCGTCGGGCCCGCGTACCGCGGCGACGATGCAGAACTCGGTGGCGCCGGTCTTGGCGGTCTGTTTGGCCGCCTCGACCAGGCTGGGAATGTCCAGCCACGCGCTACGCACCGGTGAGGAGAACAGTCCCGACTGCGAGCAGAAGTGGCAATCCTCGGGGCAGCCACCGGTTTTCAGGCTGATGATGCCCTCGACCTCGATCTCCGGACCACACCAGCGCATCCGCACCTCGTGGGCCAACGCCAGCAGCTCATCGAGGCGATCGTCGGGTAGCTGCAGCACTTCGAGAACCTGATCCCGACGCAACGCCTCGCCGCGCTCCAGTACCTGCTCCCGCGCCAGCGCCAGGATGTCGTCGGTCACACGTGCTCCCCTCAAAAACTTGAACGGTGTTCAGGTTAGGCTAGCGGGGTGCAGCTGCACAAACCTGACGTGGTCGCGGCGGCGACCACCATCCTGGACGACTACGGCATCGCCGATCTGTCGATGCGCCGGCTGGCGCGCGAGCTCAATGTCAGCCCCAGCGCGCTGTACTGGCATTTCGCCAACAAGCAGCAGTTGCTGGGTGCGGTCGCCGACCGCGTGCTGGCGCCCGCGTGTGCCGATCCCGGGCCGGGCAGCTGGCAGTGGCGGATCCAGACCGTGGGCCAACGCCTGCGCGATGCCTGTCTCTTATACACATC
>NZ_JRMM01000055.1:0-24685 GCF_000972905.1 Mycobacterium sp. UM_Kg27 | reverse complement strand
CTCGAAGCTCAGCGGGATACCTGCTTGCACGTCCCATAACTCGAATCCTCCCAAGATCGGGAGTCTCCGGACTTACCGGGACGGCTCACGGTTCCCCCCGTACTGCCCGGTTCGTCTACACAATTAAGCGGTCGTAGCGTGCCGCGCCTACCAAGGGTTTTTAGTGTCGTAGCACCGATCCTCAGAGCTGAGTTTCCCGACTGCCAAGTGGTGTCGTGGGTACCTAACGTCAATCATCGAACGTTCCCGCTGATCCAATTGCGCAGATCCGGCGGTGTCCGTCACCGTACCGAACCAACGCTGTTGGGCACTC
The DNA here is from genome assembly GCF_000972905.1 of Mycobacterium sp. UM_Kg27. NCBI lineage: Bacteria > Bacillati > Actinomycetota > Actinomycetes > Mycobacteriales > Mycobacteriaceae > Mycobacterium > Mycobacterium sp. UM_Kg27. The sequence continues at coordinate 24,372 of NZ_JRMM01000055.1, read as the reverse complement.
CGATTGTCGAGCTGACCGTCCACTCCAAGGACGGGCTACCCGAGGCTGAAGAACTCTACGAGGATGTGCTGGAAGTTCTCTACGACGTGGTGCGGCGTCAGATCGTGACGCCCGCCGGTTACCTGCATTCGATCTTTGAGCGGTCGGGCAGCACTCAGGTCAGTTCCCCGTTCCAGGATGCGTGGGCAGTCCAGGGTCTAGTGCAGTTTGGGGTTCGTCCTCCACGTACCCGCGTACTGCTTAGCCCTGCGGCCTAGCCCTCGCACTGGCAGGTCAGCCAGTGCCTTGTGTGGTCGTCGGGGTAGAGGGTGTCTCGTGTGTTTGCTAGTGCCCCTCGCCTGTGCAGTGTGGCCGCTGCGCTCTTGCTGCGTCACCGCACTGCGTGCGGGCAGCACGTCAGAGTATTAGCAGGTCAGAGGGGTGGGGGTATCACCCCTCCCCCCGCATCCCGACCGGGCCGTTATGCGGCGACGACATCCTGTGTGGTTTAAAACGTCGTTGCCGATGATTCCGAGTGTTTGCTGGCTTACCCCGGTCTCTTCTAGCGATCTGCCGTTTGGCTTTATCAAGTTTAGGTAGTGGTGGGTTGGAGTATGTTTGCCAGTCAAGATCGGGAGGACATTCCCGCGAGTCCCAGTGCTGCAAACTCTTTGACCCCAAGGGAAAGCAAACTTCTTTGCTTTCTCCCATCATGGGTGAAAAGACACTTTTGTCTTTTCTCCCATCATGGGTAAACGCCCAAACGATTGCCGCCCGCTTCCACTCGGACGCGGTGACCAGCTCGATTTTCATTTTTTGGACTAGATATTCTCTGATTTCCGCTAGGCAGCTCTGTAGCTGTCGAAGCAAGGGTGTAGGTCAAACCGACCGTGCGCCGCTGGTAGTGAGTTTTTAGCTACCTATTTTTCACAACTAAAAGATGGGAGAAACCGTGCTTAATTGCTTGCGTAAACCTCGCGGTTTAGAAACCGCCGGATCGAATCTGTGGACTCGGATTACCGCTGAGTTCGAAATGGATTCTGAGCCTCATAAGGTTGCAATCTTAGAGGCTGCTTGTAGGACTGCTGATGATATCGCACGGTTTGAAAAGGCCGCTGCCGATGAGCCGTTGTGCGTTAAAGGCAGCGCCAACCAGCTTGTCATTCACCCACTCCGCAGCGAGATTAGGTTTTCGCGCGGACTGTTGAGTCAGCTTATGGCTCGCCTCAATTTTGAAGAACAGGAATTGTAGTGGCAGGTAGTTTACCTAAAACACGTAGACGTAGCAGGTCGCCGGTAAAGCAGGTGGACCTGCCGGACAATTTGAAGTCGTTTGACGCTTGGATGTACCCGAACGGTCTCCACGAGTACATGCAGGCTTTAAGCCAGGTTGTCGGTGGCAACCAACGTTTGACGCCGATTATGAACCACGCCGGTTTGAGTGCTGCGGATTGGTTCCGTAAGGCTCTATCCGTTTTGAAGTGATTTCAGGTGTTCGTTACTCAAAGTCTGAGACACCTGGTTGTGATGTTTGTTGGCAGCGGTATCCGTACGATTCCCCGTCTTTGTTTTTGCGAAGCTGTATGCCGCCTATCGCGGCTAGCCGCTGAACTTCGGGCGATTCAGCTACGGCGGTGGGTAGCTCATCCTTTGGGTATGCCTGGACACTCCGTGCTGTTTCCACGTCGGCATCTGTAGCGTCTGGCAGTTCCCCAACTGTTGTCGGCCATTGTTCGTCCATGTCCTGAGGTTAGCGTGATGTCACCCGACTCGATGCCTCGTTCAATGTCTTCAGCGGGGAGACGGGATAGCTCGTAGAGTGCGTCAATGCTGGGTGGCAGATCGTTTGAGTTCAAACGATCTGAAATCTCACTGCTGGCTATGTCCATAAACTTCCGGGCATACCCGTCTTTAATCCCGATCTGTTGGAGCATCGGCGCTTACAGGGAACCTGTTGCGCTCGGCGTCGGCAGATCGTTCCCGTGGGAACGATTGCCTAGTGGCAGCCACTCCCCGTGGATTATCTCGCAGAACATCCACCGCAGGCATCTGACAACGGCCTAACGTGCTGCTGTGGCGCTGGACTCCACCGGAGTCCGCGCTTGAGCGCCGGCAATCTTCGATTGCCTAGCAGCTGTGGAGTATGAGCGGGTCTACGCGGAGCAGGCTAGGAAGCGCCAATCTATAGCGGGGGCGCTTAAGGAAAATTTTCCTGAAGCTACCGAAACCGGGCAGGCATCCGACGAAGCCGGCGAACTTCTTAACGTCTCTGGCCGATCCGTCCGCGATGCCAGGTTCATGGCCGTGGTTCGTCCGGTGTTGAGTATCAGCACTCAATAACTTTGCTTGCGTTGTTAGCAATCCCGAGTTTGCGGCGCTCCGCTGCTGCGCGATCTTCCAGTGCGGCAAGTAGTTCCACACCGGTAGGACCGTCGCCTAGCGCTTTGTCCAGGTCGGTATACGGCTCGTAGTCATCCCGCCGCCGTACGGTCAGTCTCATCCCGGCGTCCACCAGCATCGTGCGTTTCTCTTCTAGGGTGGCTGTAGGCCACACCTGGCCGTAGGTTTCATCGGTTTCGATATCGACCCAACCGGCCTTTACGACCGGCACTTGCGCCAGCGCATCACGCCTGGTGATCAGAGCAGACATCTGCGAACGGAACATCACCTGATCGGCATCCGTGGTGAACAGACCTAGCGCACGGTCCTCTCGCAACGCCTCGATGGTCTGGTTGGTCTGCTCTAGCTCGACTGACACGTCGGAGCCGTCTCGCCATACGCGTGTGGTGATCCGCCGGTCGGCGTGGACGTGGAGGAAAGCAGTTTCTACCACCTGCTCCGCGTCGTCGGCGTTCACCAGAACGCCAGGGCACGGCCTCGGCGTGGCTATACACACGTAGTAGCGAGTTCGACCACGCTTCGATAGTTGCCGCATGTTTTTGCCGCAGATACCGCACTTCGCTACGCCTAACAGCGGGTTGACCGAGTGCCGCCGCTCGCGTGGTGCTTGCGACCGCTGCGCTAGTTCGGATTGGATACGCTGCCAGGTCTCGGGGTCGAACGACGGCACCGGGCAAACAAGCACCGGTTGCCCCTCGGAGTCGAGTACGGGCTTGCCCTTGGCGGTCTTAATCCCTTGGGTAGCGGGGTTGCTCAAGATGCTCTTGAGTCCTACCGATGTCCACTTGGTGCCACGCGCCGACTCGCCTCTACGGATGCGCGAGTGGTCCTGCGGGCTGGCGGTGTCGGAGCTGTTGAGGTCAGCAACTATTCCGGTGAGCGATCCACCGGCAAGGAACTTCGCCGCTATGTCGTGTAGCACCTGCTGGGCTGTTGCGTCATGGCCGAGTGCTTTGCCGCCCTCGGGGCGGTCCACTACTTCGAAACCGTACGGCGGGATGCCGTACGCCCACCGTGGTTGATGCCGGTATTGAGTAACCCGGTCTCGGGCACGCTGGACGAACCGCTGGCCCTCAATCTCTGCGAATACCGACGCCAAGATCAGGAACACCTTGGACATAGCACCGGCGAAAGCGTCCTGCTCAGTCTCAGAGTGGAAGTAGTCCAACCTGATGCCGTCGTCCACCAGTACCAGAATCTTGTGATGTTCCTTGCACCACTCAGCCAGCTTTACGCAATCGTTGGCCGACCGGAACACACGGTCGGTCTTGCTGAAGATCAGCGCGTCCCAATCGTCGGCCCGGTCACCGAGCCAGACCTTAAGGTCGGGGCGGTCCCATGGTGACCTCTTGATGGCTGACACGTCCAGGTCTTCGAACGTCCCGACCACGGTCCAACCTTGTGACTCGGCGTACCCCGTGCCCTTGGTGCGCTGCATGATCTGGGATTCTTTGCCGTCGTTGAAGCTGGACACGCGAGCGCCGACAATGGCGCGGACACCGGTTGACCCCATGACTACGGAGTGTATAGTAGTGCTGTTTGATCTGCACGAAGTCGGTGGTGTCGCCGAACCCGGGCGTTTGGAATAGATCCCGGGCGTAGGCCCACAGCACCGGCATCTCGGACAGCTTCTGCCGGTTGCATTTGAAATGTCCGTGATAGACCGGGTCGAACCGGGCCAAGGTGGTGAACAGTCGCACGTCGGCCTCGGTGATGGTGTCCCCGACCAGGTATCGCTGATCGGCCAGACGGACGCTGATCCAGTCCAGCGCGGTGAACAGTCGGTCGTAGGCGGCGTCGTAGGCCTCTTGGGTGCCGGCGAAGCCGCACCGGTAGACCCCGTTGTTGACCTCGGTGTAGATCCGCGCGGCCACCTCATCGATCTCCTCGCGCAGCGGTTCGGGGTACAGCTGCGGCGCCCCGTCGCGGTGATAGGCCGTCCACTCGGTGGAGAAGTCCAGGGTCATCTGGGCGAAGTCGTTGGTCACCACCGCCCCGGTGGGCACGTCGACCATCGCGGGAACGGTGATCCCCTTGGGATAGTCCGGGATGCGTTTGAAGTACGCGTCTTGCAGCCGTGGGATCTGCAGCACCGGGTCCACGCCACCGGGGTCCAGATCGAAGGTCCAGCTGCGCTGATCGTGGGTGGGTCCGCAAAACCCTATGGAGATAACCTTTTCCAGTCCGAGCAGCCGCCGCACGATGATGGTGCGATTGGCCCACGGGCAGGCCCGCGCGACGATCAGACGGTATCGGCCCGGTTCGACGGGATACCCATCACGGCCGTCGGCGGTGATCCGGGGGGAGATGTAGTTGGTGTCGCGTGTGAAGTCGCCGCCGGCGAGGTAGCTGGCCATGACTACCAGAGTGCCACGTTCGGGCGATGCAGACGGCCCGCAGCGCCCGGCTGCCCAGTCCGGCTCACACCGGACTGTGCTGTGCCCAGGAGGTGCTCTCCCGGGCCGCGGCCGCCGGCGGCCCGGCCGGTCAGCCGGTTGCCGTCGGTGCGTGCAGGTTTCGTACCGTCGGCGAAGATTCCACCGTCCGCGGATCGGGGTAGGTGCCCAGCAGTCGATCGGCGGTGCCGGAGCTGGTCACGGTGAACCAGTAGTTCTCGTTCTTGAAGTGGTGGAACCGGTGGTTGCGCCACACGGCGCGGTAGATCGCATGGCGGGGCTTGTAATCGGTGTGGACCAGGTAGTGAATCCATTCGTAGAACACCAGGAAAGTCGCGATGGTGCCGACGAACGTCAGGCCTTTTCCGGTGTCGCTGAACGCGAGCAACACCAGCGGCGTCAGTGCGATGATCCCGATCAGGCTGGGCCACGGAATGAAGATCAGCGGGATGTCACGCGGGTCGCGGTGATGCCGCCGATGGTCACGGGCCAGCCGGGAGTCGATCGTGACGCCCGCCAGAGTGCGCGGACGCCAGTGCAGGATTCCGGTGTGGATCAACCACTCTCCCACCGGCGAAAAGGCAACGAGCGCAACGGCGATGACCGCGTCACCTACCGACCAGCCGCCCACCGTCAGGCGAGCTGCCCACAGTGCGCCCGCCCAGGTGATGAGCATCCACGGGGTGGGGTGCCGGACAAACTCAGCGAAGGCCTCACCCAGCGTCAGCTGCTTGCGGGTCATTGCCGACCCTCCAACTGGTCGGCGAGCGCGCTGAACGCGGCGCTGCCCAGCTCCAACATCGCCGCAGCAGCCAGCCGCGCGGCATCCGCGTCCGCGGCGGCGACGGCATCGGAAAGCGCTCGGTAGTGCTCGATATCGTTGACCTCGGCGGCCATCACGTTGACGAGCGCGTCGAGCGCGGGCACGTACGCCTGGTTCAGCGTGTTGAACAGCAGCCGAAACGCGATGGAGTCGGCGCTGTCCACGATGAGCTCCCAGAAGCCCAGAGCGCGCCACATCCGTTGCACGGGTTCTGATTCGACTTCCAACTCGTCCACCATGGCGCGCAGCCGGGTGCGGGCGTCGTCGGTGGCGCGGGCCGCGGCAAGCGCAGCCACCTGAGGACCGATGATGGCGCGGGCCTCGACCAGGCTGGCCAAGGTGGCGCGGTCGACGTCGCCGCCGTGCACGAGCAGCAACGGCAACACGTCGAACCCGGCCTCGACACGGAAGTCGCGCACCACTGTGGAACCGCCCTGGCGGACCTGGATGAGGCGCGCCCGGTCTAGACGGCCCAGCGCCTCGCGGACCGCGGCACGCGATACGCCGAGCGCCTCGGACAGGGTTCGCTCACTCGGCAGGGTGTCGCCGGGGGTCCGGTCACCGGAGAGCACCTGGCCGGCGAGTTGGGCGAAGATCTCGTCCGGGATCGATTGCCGGGTGATCGGCTTGAGGGTCATACCGCGCAGCCTAGCACCAAATTGGCCGGAGGTCTGGTGGTCAGACCAGTTGGCTTGGCGACGGGAGGTCACTGCTGCGTTTTCGCTACTCAGTCAGCGACGACCGCCACCCGCGGCGGGATCGTCAGCACCGGCCCGGGCTCAGGCGTCGAGCTCGCGCGCCACTGCCTTGACCACCTCGGAGATCTGCCGAGCGGTCTTGCGGTCGGGGTATTTGCCCTTGCGCAGCTCCGGCTGCACAGTGCCTTCCAGCAGGGTGATCATGTCCTCGACCATGCCGTGCAGCTCGTCGGGGGTGTGCCGGTGCTCGACAGCCGGCGCCGCCTCGCGTCGGGTCCGCGACAGGCTCGGCGGGGGGTCGATCAGCTTCACCGTCAGCGCCTGCGGCCCGCGACGTCCGGCGGCGACGCCGAACTCGACCCGCTGGCCTGCCTTGAGACCCTCCACGCCATCCGGCAGGGCCGAGGAGCGGACGTAGACGTCCTCACCTTCTTCCTGGGACAGGAAGCCGAAGCCCTTCGCGGCGTCGTACCACTTCACCTTGCCGGTCGGCACTGGTCTCACCTGCTTGTCTTGCTTGATGACGTATGTAAGGACATAAAGGAAGCGTCCCGCCTGCGCAGGACGCGTCAGCAGCCGATCCTACTCGGACGGAGACTCGCAAAACACCCAGGTTTCCTCGGTAGGCTGGTGCAGCCGCTAGAGGAGACAAGGACCGGACACCGAAGTCGATGTGGTCGCTCCCCGGCCGACCGAATCGGATTACGGATATGACGTTGAGGCAAGCGGGTCTGCGCACACCGCCACCGCATGCGGATGCTGCCGACGCGGACCACCAGGAGGCGGCCCGGAAGGCCGCCTTCCACGAAGCCGTGGAGCGCGCCGTCGCCGCGCAGATGCCGACCACCGGGCCGCTGGTGGACACCTTCGGGCGAGTGCACACAGATCTGCGGATATCGCTGACTGACCGCTGCAACCTGCGCTGTACCTACTGCATGCCGGCCGAGGGGCTGGACTGGATCCCCAGCCAGCACCTGCTGAGCGACGATGAACTGATTCGGCTGATGCGGATCGGCGTGGAGCACCTCGGCATCACCGACATCCGGTTCACCGGAGGCGAGCCGCTGCTGGCCCGCCATCTGGAAGGCGTGGTGGCCGGCGCCGCGGCCCTGCGCCCGCGGCCCGAGATCGCCTTGACCACCAACGGTCTGGGTCTGGCACGCCGGGCCGGCGCCCTGGTAGCCGCGGGACTGGACCGCATCAACGTGTCGCTGGACACCGTCGACCGCGCCCACTTCGCCGAGATCACCCGGCGTGACCGCCTGCCCGACGTGCTCGCCGGCCTGGGCGCGGCCGCACAGGCCGGGATGCGGCCGATCAAGGTCAATGCCGTGCTGGCTCCCAAGGTCACCGGCGACGACATCATCAACCTGCTGCGCTTCTGCCTGCTGCACGGCTACCACCTGCGGGTTATCGAAATGATGCCGTTGGACGCCGACCACAACTGGAACCGTGACGCCGGGCTCAGCGTCGAGCAACTGCTGGACAGGGTGCAGGCCCAGTTCACGCTGCGGCCCGATCCGAAGCCGCGCGGCTCCGCCCCAGCCGAACTCTGGCTGGTTGACGAGGGTCCGGAGACACCGGCGGGCACGTTCGGGATCATCGCTTCGGTTTCGCGGCCGTTCTGCGGAGACTGCGACCGGACCCGACTCACCGCCGACGGCCAGATTCGCAACTGCCTGTTCGCCACCGAGGAGCATGACTTGCGCGCCCTACTGCGAGACGGTTCCGATGACCACGCCATCGAGCAGGCGTGGCGGGCCGCGATGTGGACCAAGAAGGCCGGCCATGGCATCAACGATCCGGATTTCATCCAGCCGGACCGCCCGATGAGCGCGATCGGCGGCTGATCCATGACTCATCAGACCGATGTCACCGGTACCGGCGTCGCGGTGACGGTCCGCTACTTCGCCGCGGCGCGGGCCGCCGCCGGAGCCGAATCGGAGACCGTCAACGTGCCCGCCGGGGGCGGAGTGGCTGCCTTAACGCAAGCCCTCGCTGCCCGTAACGAACGGCTGGCGGCGGTGCTGAGTCGGTGCTCCTACTTGCGCGACGGGGTCGCGGTGCGCGACCAGGAGGCAGCGTTGCGGCCCGGCGAAACGGTGGACGTACTGCCGCCGTTCGCCGGCGGATAGCGAGGCTCGACGCAGGAGAGACGACGCTGGACCGCCGAATCAGACCCGGCGGTTAGCGAAGCTCGACGCAGGAGAGACGACGCTGGACCGCCGAATCAGACCCGGCGGTTAGCGAGGCTCGACGCAGGAGAGACGACGCTGGACCGCCGAATCAGACCCGGCGGAGAGCATGATCTGCGTCACATAACGAATTGATTACGAGCCGACAACAGCTTGATGGAGCAGGCTTTGACCTGCACAAACGCTAGTGATTCCTGGTGGTTTGGGAAGAAGCGGCGAGGAAAACACCCGGGAGCACCCTGGGTGACTCAGCGGGTAAGAGCGGTTACGGTACATCTCCGGGTGTATCGAAAATCTTCCGATCGATCCACCTTTCTTCACCCGTAGCGCCGAGCTCCATCCAACGGGCGAGGAAAACCACAAATACCTGATGGATGGAGGCGGGGGACCCACCGGGTCCGCCGAGAGCGGCCCTGAGGCCTTAACCGGCCTCTCGGGGTGAAGCCGAGACGCACCGTGTGCGTCAAGGCCGGGCAGTCCCCCCTGTCCGAACCCGACGCTGACCTCGCAGGCGTAGACAGAGAGGAATTCACCACCGTATGAGTGGACGGCATCGCAAGCCCACCCAATCGAACGTCAACATCGCCAAAATCGCTTTCACCGGAGCTGTGATCGGTGGCGGCAGCCTGGCCCTCGCCGGGACCGCAGCCGCGGCTACCGATGACGAGTGGGACCACGTGGCCCGGTGCGAATCCGGCAACAACTGGGGCATCAACACCGGTAACGGCTACCAGGGCGGGCTGCAGTTCTCGCCGAGCACCTGGAGCAGCCACGGTGGTGGCAAGTACGCCCCGTCGGCACACCTGGCCAGCCGCGAACAGCAGATCGCGGTCGCCGAGCACGTGCTGGCAACTCAAGGCCGTGGCGCCTGGCCGGTCTGCGGCCGCGGGCTGTCCGGCGCATCGCAGCGCGAGGTTCCGGCAACGCCGCCGGCCGACGCCCCGATCGACAACCCGGATGTCAACGGCGAGACCGTGGCCATGGACAACCCGATGGCTCCCCCGCCCGCCCCCGAGCCCGCACCGTGGTGGGCTCCGCAGGCACCCGAGGCTCCGGCTCCTGAGGAAGGCGCCGCACCGGCGGCTCCCGCAGGCTGGATGCCCCCGGCTCCCGAGGCTCCGGCACCCGAAGCACCGGCACCCGAGGCCCCGGCCCCGATCGCCGAGGACCTGCCGCCCGCTCCCGAGGCTCCCGCTCCGGAGGCCCCCGCACCGGAGGCCCCGGCACCCGAGGCCCCGGCCCCGATCGCCGAAGATGTCCCGCCGCCGGCCCCCGAGGCCCCGTGGTGGAACCCGGAGGCTCCGGCGCCCGAGGCCCCGGCGCCCGGCGACGAGGTCGCTCCGGCTCCCGGCCAGGACGGCAACCGCCAGGAAGCTGTCTCGGTCGGCTTCCACCAGCAGCTGTGGCAGGCCGTTCGGTCGGAGAACATCAGCGGCAACGACGCGCTGGACGCGTTCGCGCTGCAGCCCAGCCGGGTTATGTAGTCACAAGTTCGTACAAAAAGCGGGGGCCGGATAACCGGCCCCCGCTTTTTGTGTTCACACGATCAGGCCGAGCCGACCCACTCCTCGGTGTCGTCGGCGAAGAACTGGTGCTTCCATACCGGCAGCCGCGCCTTGATGGTGTCCACCAGCAACGCGCAGGCCTCGAAGGCTTCTCGGCGGTGATCGGCCGCCACGGCGGCCACCAGGGCGGCGTCACCGATGTGCAGCGCGCCGACCCGGTGGCTGGCGGCCAGCGCACGGACCCCTGCGGCCTGCGCGGCAACCTCGGCCAGCACTTCGGCCATCACCTGCTGCGCCGACGGGTGCGCGGAGTACTCCAGCCGGGTCACCTGCTGGCCGTGGTCGTGGTCGCGGATCATGCCGACGAATCCGACGATCGCCCCCGCGGCCCGGTGGCCTACCAGCTCCTCGTGTTCGGACAGCACGATGGGTTGCTCGGTGATCGCGGCCCGCAGAACCACCGCGGCGGAGGCGGTCATCGGTGGTCTCCGCCGGCGAGCTGGTCCAAGGCGTGATCCAGGACGTCGGCAAGCACGCCAAGCCCGTCACGCACCCCGCCGGACGACCCGGGCAGGTTGACCACCAGGCTGCGGCCGGCCACCCCGCACAGGCCACGAGACAGCACCGAGGTCGGCACCTTCGGCAGCCCGGACCGGCGAATCGCATCGGCGAGGCCGGGGATCTCGTAATCGAGCACCGTACGCGTCTGCGCCGGGGTGTCGTCCGTCGGTGAAATACCGGTTCCCCCGGAGGTGATGATCACGTCCGTCCCGTCGGCCACCGCGGCGCGCAGAGCGGCGCCGACCGGCTCGCCGTCCGGCACGACCTCCGGCTGCACGTCGGCGAAGCCGCGCTGCACCAGCCAGTCGGCGATGACCGGCCCGGTGCGGTCGGTGTACTCCCCGACCGATGCTCGGGTGGACGCGATGATGACGCGGGCGGTCCGGGCGCTCACGAGCGCTCCCAGGCGCCGGTACGGCCGCCGTCCTTGCTCAGCACCCGGATGTTGTCGATGACGGCGGCGCGGTCGACGGCCTTGATCATGTCGTAGAGGGTCAGGGCCGCCACGCTGACCGCGGTCAGTGCTTCCATCTCCACACCGGTGCGGTCCGTGGTGCGTACCGAGGCGGTGATGTCGATCTGTGACTCGCCGATGGTGAAGTCCACGTCGACGCCGGTCAGAGCCAGTTGGTGGCAGAGCGGAATCAGATCGCTGGTGCGTTTGGCGGCCATGATGCCCGCCACCCGGGCGGTGGCCAACGCGTCGCCCTTGGGCAGTCCGCCGGCCGAGATCAGCTGGATCACTTCGGCGGTGGTGCGCAGCACCCCGCCGGCGACCGCAACACGCTTGGTGGTCGCCTTGGCGCTGACGTCGACCATGTGGGCCGCACCCCGGTCGTCGAGATGTGAGAGCGGCCCGGTCATAGCGTCACCGCTACCGGTTGACGACGGTGACCGGATGCAGGTAGGGCAGCTCCTCGGACGGCAGCGGGAACACGAGGTCCCCGAACGGCGACAGTGCGCCAGTCCGATCGGTGCGCAGCTCGCTGACGGCCGGTTCGCCGTCGGTCTTCGGCCAACCGTTGTCGACGTACCGGTTCTTGTTGTCCTGGTTTCCAGCCACGGCACCATTCTGACAGGTCGCGATCGACGACGTTCACCGGTTGGGCCTTACGCTGGTCGTCGATGACCGAACGCGCCCGGGGTGTCCCACTGGGGTCGTGGCTGGCCGAGCTGCCCGACGAGGATCTGATCCGGCTTCTGAAGCTACGGCCCGACCTCGCCCAACCCCCGCCGGGCAGTATCGCCGCCCTGGCCGCGCGGGCCCAGGCTCGCCAGTCGGTTCGGGCTGCCACCGATGAGCTGGATTTTCTGCGGCTTGCCCTCCTCGATGCGCTGCTGGAATTGCATGCCGACGGCACCGGGGTGCCGGTCGCCGATCTGCTGGCCCTGATCGGCGCGCGCGCCCCCGCCGACGCGGTGGCCGAGGCACTGGCCGACCTGATCGAGCGGGGGCTGTGTTGGGGTTCGACAGAACCGAACGGAGTGTTGCGCGTGGTCGCCGAGGCGGGCGCGGGCCTGCCCTGGCATCCGGGTCAGGTGACCCGGGAAGAACCGGCGCAGGACGATGCGCACTTCGCTGCACTGCACGGCGCCGTCGACGATCTGGACGCACCGCAACGTGACCTGCTGGACAAGTTGCTGACCGGCTCCCCGATCGGGCGCACCCGCGACGCCGCCCCCGACGCACCCCCGGAGCGTCCGGTGCCCCGGCTGCTGGCGGCCGGCCTGCTGCGCCGCATCGACGACGAGACGGTGATCCTGCCGCGGCTCGTCGGGCAGATCCTGCGGGGCGAACAGCCGGGCCCGGTCGCGTTGCACGCGCCCGACCCTGTGGTGTCGCAGACCACCGCGGCCGATGTCGACGCGGCGGCGGCCGGCTCGGTGATCGACGTGTTGCGTGAACTCGACGTGATCCTGGCCAATCTGGGCGAAACGCCGGTGCCGGAGCTGCGCAGCGGCGGGCTGGGCGTGCGCGAGGTCAAGCGACTGGCCAAGACCACCGGGGTCGACGAGATCCGGCTGGGCCTGTTACTGGAGGTCGCGGCGACCGCCCGCCTGATCGCGGCCGACTTTCCCGATCCGGCGCGCGTCGATCAACGAGACTGGCCCGACGCCGACGGCCCGTACTGGGCGCCGACGGTGCTCGCCGACCGGTTCGCCGAGCAGTCCACCGCGGAACGCTGGCATCTGCTGGCCGCCACCTGGCTGGATCTGCCGGCCCGGCCGGGTCTGATCGGCAGCCGCGGCGCCGACGGCAAACCCCGGGCCGCGCTGTCCACCCCGCTGTTCTCCACCGCCGCCCCGCTGGATCGCCGGCTGCTGCTGGGCATGCTCGCCGAGCTGCCCGCGGGCGCCGGGGTTGACGCGGTGACCGCGTCGCAGGCGCTGATCTGGCGCCGGCCGCGTTGGGCCAGCCGGCTGCAGCCCGGCCCGGTGGGCGAGCTGCTCGACGAGGCGCACGCGCTGGGTGTGCTGGGCCGCGGCGCGCTGAGCTCTCCGGGACGGATCCTGCTGGCCGCCGGCGCCGACGGCGCTACGTCCGACGCCGATGATGCCGCCGCGGTGGCCGCCATGGCCAAGGCGTTGCCCGAGCCGATCGACCACTTCTTGGTGCAGGCCGACCTGACCGTGGTGGTGCCGGGCCCGCTGAAACGTGATCTCGCCGAGGAGCTGGCCGTCGTCGCGACCGTGGAATCGGCCGGCGCCGCAATGGTCTACCGGGTCTCCGAACAGACCATCCGGTCCGCCTTGGACGTGGGCCGCACCGGTGCCGGGCTGCGGGCGTTCTTCGAGAAGCACTCCAAGACTCCCGTGCCGCAAGGACTCAGCTATCTGATCGACGACGTCGCGCGCCGGCACGGGCAGCTGCGGATCGGGTTGGCGGCCTCCTTCGTGCGGTGCGAGGATCCCGCGCTGCTGGCCCAGGCGGTCGCCGTTCCGGCCGCCGAGGCGCTGGGGCTGCGGATGCTGGCCCCGACGGTGGCCGTGGCGCAGGCTCCGCTTCCCGACGTGTTGGCGGCGCTGCGCGACGCCGGTTTCGCCCCGGCCGCCGAGGATGCCACCGGAACGATCGTCGACATCCGGCCGCGCGGGTTGCGGGTGCACACCCCCGCGGAGCGTCGCGGGCACCGGCAGCACGCCGGTCCTGGCGAGGACAGCTTGACCGCGCTGGTCCGGGTGCTGCGCACGGTGACGTCGGCGCCGTTCGACAACATCCGGCTGGACCCGGTGACCGCGATGATCATGCTCAAGCGCGCCGCGCTGGAGCGAGCCACGGTGATGATCGGCTACGTCGACGCCGCCGGGGTGGCCACCCAGCGCGAAGTGGCCCCCACCCAAGTGCTGGGTGGGCGGCTGGTGGCGTTCGATTCCACGTCGGGGCAGATGAAAGATTTCGCGATCCACCGCATCACGTCGGTGTCGTCGGCGGGCGAAGACGCCTAGCGCTGAGCGAGGTGTCAGAGCTCTCCGGATAATGGGCGCATGAGCACCGACGGGCCGCTGATCGTCCAATCCGACAAGACCGTGCTGCTCGAGGTCGACCACGAACAGGCCGGTTCGGCGCGCGCTGCCATCGCGCCGTTCGCCGAACTCGAACGCGCCCCGGAGCATATCCACACCTACCGCATCACCCCGCTGGCGTTGTGGAACGCCCGCGCCGCCGGCCACGACGCCGAGCAGGTGGTCGACGCCTTGGTCAGCCATTCCCGGTACGCGGTGCCGCAGCCGCTGCTGGTCGACATCGTCGACACCATGGCGCGCTACGGGCGCCTGCAGCTGGTGAAGAGCCCGGTGCACGGCCTGACCCTGGTCAGCCTGGATCGCGCGGTGCTCGAGGAGGTGCTGCGCAACAAGAAGATCGCTCCGATGCTCGGCGCCCGCATCGACGACGACACCGTCGTGGTGCATCCCAGCGAGCGCGGCCGGGTCAAGCAGATGCTGCTCAAGATCGGGTGGCCGGCGGAGGATCTGGCGGGGTATGTCGACGGCGAGGCCCATCCGATCGACCTGGATCAGGACGGCTGGCAGCTGCGCGACTACCAGGAGATGGCCGCCGACTCGTTCTGGTCGGGTGGTTCGGGGGTGGTGGTGTTGCCCTGCGGTGCCGGCAAGACATTGGTCGGCGCGGCGGCGATGGCAAAGGCCAAGGCCACCACGCTGATCCTGGTCACCAACACCGTCGCGGGCCGGCAGTGGAAACGCGAACTGGTGGCGCGCACGTCGCTGACCGAAGAGGAGATCGGCGAGTATTCCGGTGAGCGCAAGGAGATCCGGCCGGTCACCATCGCCACCTATCAGGTGATCACCCGGCGCACCAAGGGCGAGTACCGGCACCTGGAACTGTTCGACAGTCGCGACTGGGGGCTGATCATCTACGACGAGGTGCACCTGCTGCCCGCGCCGGTGTTCCGGATGACCGCCGATCTGCAGTCCCGCCGCCGCCTCGGATTGACTGCGACGCTGATCCGCGAGGACGGCCGCGAAGGTGACGTGTTCTCGCTGATCGGGCCCAAGCGGTACGACGCACCGTGGAAGGACATCGAGGCGCAGGGCTGGATCGCCCCGGCCGAATGCATCGAGGTGCGGGTCACCATGACCGAGAGCGAGCGGATGAGCTACGCCGTCGCCGAACCCGAGGAGCGCTACAAGTTGTGCTCGACGGTGCACTCCAAGATCGCGGTGGTGCGCTCGATCCTCAAGCAGCATCCCGGCGAGCAGACCCTAGTGATCGGCGCCTATCTGGACCAGCTCGAAGAACTCGGCGAGCAGCTGAACGCGCCGGTGATCCAGGGATCGACGCGTACCGCCGAGCGCGAGAAGCTGTTCGACGCCTTCCGCCGGGGTGAGATCTCCACCCTGGTGGTCTCCAAGGTGGCCAACTTCTCCATCGACTTGCCCGAAGCCTCAGTGGCCGTGCAGGTCTCGGGCACCTTCGGATCGCGCCAGGAGGAGGCCCAGCGGCTGGGCCGGCTGTTGCGGCCCAAAGCCGATGGCGGCGGCGCGGTGTTCTATTCGGTGGTCGCTCGCGACAGTCTGGACGCCGAATACGCCGCACACCGGCAGCGGTTCCTGGCCGAGCAGGGCTACGGCTACATCATCCGCGACGCCGACGACCTGCTCGGTCCGGCGATCTGAGGAATCCCACGCCGATCGCGGCTAGCCTCGAAAACATGGCACTGTCCAAAGACGAACGCGAACAGTTTCTGGCCGAGCCCCACATCGCGGCGCTGTCGGTGAACGCCGGCGCCGGCCGGGGTCCGTTGACGGTGCCGATCTGGTATCAGTACGAACCCGGCGGGGAGCCCTGGGTGTTGACCGGGGCCGACTCGCGCAAGACGCAGCTCATCGAGGCCGCCGGCTGCTTCTCGCTCATGGTGGAGCGCACCGAGCCGACCGTGCGCTACGTCGCCGTCGACGGTGCCGTCAGCCGCATCGAGCCCGGCACCGACGACCAACACGCCGAGCTGGCCCACCGCTACCTTCCCCCCGACCGGGCCGAGAAGTTCCTCGAGTACGTACGGACCGAACTGGGCGAGTACGTGGCCATCTATCTGCGTCCCCAGCATTGGATTTCAGCCGACATGGGGGCGATCTGAGCCCGATTTCGCGGCTCAGCGCGCGCAGACGTCGGCGGGCAACAGCAGCAGCACCGGCCACAGCGCCACCGAGGTCACCGTCGCCACCTCGTAGACGCTGGACGGTGGTATGCCGTACTGCCGCTCGGCTTGGGCTTGGAGGCGTTCGACGCCGTCGGGGTGTAAGAACAGCCACACCACGCCGGCGATCACATAGACCAGGCCGAGCCACAGCGCCGACTCGATCAGCGCCCCAACGCTCACCCGGCGGTCGAGGAAACGCAGAATCCCCCGAAACCACGGGGCTTCGGGGGATTCCACGTTGTCACCTGATTACAGCAGCGATGCCGGCGGGTTGAACCGGTCGCCGTAGGTGGCGGCCAGTTCCTTGGCCCGCGCCACGAAGGCGGCCTTGCCGCCGGGGTAGCCGGTGATGAACTGCGCGGTGCCACCGGTCCAGGCCGGGAACCCGATGCCCATGATCGCGCCGATGTTGGCATCGGCGGTCGAGGTCAGCACGCCCTCGTCGAAGCACTTCTGGGTTTCCAGCACCTCGGCGAAGAGCATCCGGTCGATCATGTCCTGCAGCGGCGGGGTGGAGCTGCCCGAGTTGAACGTTTCCCGCAGGCCCGGCCACAGACCGCTGCGCTTGCCGTCGACGTACTCGTAGAAGCCGGCGCCCTTCAGCCGCGACGGACGACCGATCTCGATCATCTTGTCGACGACCTCTTCGTTGCGGGTCCGCTCCAAGGTGCCACCGGCCGCCTCGACACCCTCGCGGGTGGCGATGGCGATCTTCTGCATCAGCTCCAGGTTGAGCTCGTCGCAGAGCTGCAGCGGGGCCGCAGGGTAGCCGGCCTGCAGACCGGCCTGCTCGATGCTGGCCGGCTCCACGCCCTCGCCGAGCATCATCAGCGCCTCATTGACGAAGGTGCCGATCACCCGCGAGGTGTAGAAGCCGCGGCTGTCGTTGACCACGATCGGGGTCTTCTTGATCGCCAGCACATAGTCGAACACCCGGGCCAGCGCCTCGTCGGAGGTCTTCTCGCCCTTGATGATCTCCACCAGCGGCATCTTGTCGACCGGGGAGAAGAAGTGGATCCCGATGAAGTCCTCCTGGCGCTTCACGCCGGTCGCCAGACCGGTGATCGGCAGCGTGGAGGTGTTCGATCCCAGCAGCGCATTGGGCTCGACGATGTCCTCGATCTCCTGGAACACCTTGTGCTTGAGGTCCTGGCTCTCGAACACGGCCTCGATCACGAAGTCGACGCCGGCCAGGTCCTGCGGGTCGGCGGTCGGGGTGATCTTGTCCAGCAACGCCTGCGACTTCTCGGCGGTGGTGCGACCCCGCTCGAGCGCCTTGGCTTCCAGCTTCTCCGAGTAGCCCTTACCGCGCTGGGCCGCCTCGAGGGAGACGTCCTTGAGCACCACGTCGTAGCCGGCCTTGGCCGACACGTAGGCGATGCCGGCGCCCATCATTCCGGCACCAAGCACACCGATCTTGCGGATCGGGGTCTGCGCGATGCCCTCGGGCCGGCTGCCGCCGCCGTTGATGTGCTGCAGGTCGAAGAAGAACGCCTGGATCATGTTCTTGGCGACGTTGCCGGTGACCAGCGAGATGAAGTAGCGGGTCTCGATGCGGCTGGCGGTGTCGAAGTCCACCTGCGCGCCCTCGATCGCGGCGGCCAGGATCGCCCGCGGCGCGGGCATGTTGGCCCCCTTGACCTGCTTGCGCAGCAGGGCCGGGAACGACGGCAAGATCGCCGCCAGCGCCGGGCTGGCCGGGGTACCGCCGGGCATCTTGTAGCCCTTGGCATCCCACGGCTGCACACCGGCGTCGGGGTTGGCCTTGATCCACGCCTTGGCGGCGGGCACCAGCTCCTCGACGGTGGGCAGCACCTCGTCGACCAGGCCGATCTCCTTGGCCTTGGCCGGCTTGAAGCGGGTGCCTTGGGCCAGCACGTTCATGAAGGCGTTCTGGATGCCCAGCATGCGCACCGTGCGGGCGACACCGCCGCCGCCGGGCAGCAGGCCCAGGGTGACCTCGGGCAGGCCGAGCTGGCTGCCCTTGGCGTCGGCCGCGATCCTCCTGTGACACGCCAGCGCGATCTCCAGGCCACCGCCGAGAGCGGCGCCGTTGATAGCGGCCACGACCGGCTTGCCGAGGGTCTCCAAGGCGCGCAGGTCGGCCTTGATGCCCTCGCACTGGTCGAAGACGGCCTGAGCGTCGGCCGGACCGACGTGGATCATCGCCTTGAGGTCACCGCCGGCGAAGAAGGTCTTCTTCGCGCTGGTGACGACTACACCGGTGACCGAATCCTTCTCCTCGATCAGGCGCTGCACCGCGTTGTGCATGGACTCGCGGTAGTGCTCATTCATGACGTTGGCCGACCCGGTCGGGTCATCCAGGGTCAGCGTGACGATGCCGTCGGCGTCCTTGTCCCACTTGATGGTGTTCTCTGCCATTTTTTACAAACCCTCTCAGACGCGCTCGATGATGGTGGCCACGCCCATGCCGCCGCCGATGCACAGCGTGATCAGGGCACGCTTGGCACCGCGACGCTCAAGCTCGTCGACCATGGTTCCGGTGATCATGGCGCCGGTGGCGCCCAGCGGGTGACCCATCGCGATGGCGCCACCGTTGACGTTGAGCTTCTCGTTGGGGATGTTGAGGTCCTTCTGGAACTTCAGCACCACCGAGGCGAACGCCTCGTTGAGCTCGAACAGGTCGATGTCATCGACGGTCAGCCCGGCCCGGTCCAGTGCCTTGACGGTGGCCGGGGTGGGGCCGGTGAGCATGATGGTCGCGTCGGCGCCGGTGGTGGCGGTGGCCACGATGCGGGCGCGCGGGGTCAGGCCCTGCGAAGCGCCGGCCTTCTCGCTACCGATCATCAGCAGGGCGGCACCGTCGACGATGCCGGAGCTGTTGCCGCCGGTGTGGACGTGGTTGATGCCCTCGACCCAGTGGTACTTCTGCAGCGCCACATCGTCGAAGCCGCCCATCGCGCCGATGCCGTCGAAGGCAGTGCGCAGCTTGCCCAGGCCTTCCAGGGTGGTGTCGGGGCGCATGTGCTCGTCGTGGTCCAGGATGAGCAGACCGTTCTGGTCACGCACCGGGATGACGGACTTGGCGAAGTAGCCGCCCGACCAGGCCGCGGCCGCACGCTGCTGGCTCTGCAACGCGTAGTTGTCCACGTCCTCGCGCGAGAAGCCCTCGATGGTGGCGATCAGGTCGGCACCGATGCCCTGCGGGGCGATGTAGTTGTCGTAGGTGAAGGGCACGTCGGAGAACATCGCGCCGCCGTCGGAGCCCATCGGCACCCGGCTCATCGACTCCACCCCGCCGGCCAGCACCAGGTCATCCCAGCCGGAGCGCACCTTCTGCGCGGCGACGTTGACGGCCTCGAGTCCGGAGGCGCAGAACCGGTTGAGCTGCACGCCGCCGACGGTGTCGGGCAGGCCCGCGGCCAGCACCGCGGTGCGGGCGATGTCGCCGCCCTGGTCACCTACGGGCGAGACGCAGCCCAGCACGACGTCGCTGATCAGGCTCTCGTCCAGGTCGGGGTGGCGGGTGCGCAGTTCTTCGATGAGGCCGACGACCAGGCTGATCGGCTTGACCTCGTTCAGCGCGCCGCCGCGCTGCTTGCCGCGCGGGGTGCGAATGGCCTCGTAGATGAAGGCTTCTTCGGACATGGGCGATTCCTCTTCAGTATTGGTATTCGATGCGGATCGACTGCGTCTTGGTCGGAGCGTAGTCCCCGAATTCCCAGCCTAACAGGGTGGCCTATCAACCGGATGGTTGGTCCGTCTGGAGGTCTGTTTCCGGCCGCTCCCCGGACCTCGTCGCCTGCGCTTTAGGCTCGGGTCCCATGACGGCGCGGATGGTCTCACGACTGGAGCCCTATGCCACCACGATCTTCGCCGAGATGTCGGCGCTGGCCGCACGGATCGGCGCGGTCAACCTCGGCCAGGGCTTCCCGGACGAGGACGGGCCGCCGGCCATGCTCGAGGCCGCCCGGGCCGCGATCACCGACGGCGTCAACCAATACCCGCCCGGGCCCGGCATCGCCGCCCTGCGCGAAGCCATCGCCGGGCAGCGCGCCCGCAAGTACGGGATCGACTACGACCCCGACACCGAAGTCCTGGTGACGGTAGGGGCTACCGAGGCCATCGCCGCCGCGGTGCTCGGGCTGGTGGAGCCGGGTTCCGACGTGGTGCTGCTCGAACCGTTCTACGACTCCTATTCCCCGGTGGTCGCCATGGCCGGGGCACGACGGGTCAGCGTGTCACTGGTGCCCGACGGGCGGGGGTTCGCCCTGGATGCCGACGCGTTGCGCCGCGCCATCACCCCGGCGACTCGAGCGCTGATCGTCAACTCACCGCATAATCCGACCGGCACCGTGTTCACCGAGTCCGAATTGGCCGAGATCGCGCGCATCGCGGTGGCCGCCGATCTGCTGGTGATCTCCGACGAGGTCTATGAGCACCTGGTCTTCGCCGGACGGACCCATCGGCCGCTGGCCGCCTTCGACGGAATGGCGGAGCGCACTATCACCATCTCGAGTGCGGCGAAGATGTTCAACTGCACCGGCTGGAAGATCGGGTGGGCGTGCGGACCGGCGGAACTGTTGGCCGGAGTGCGGGCCGCCAAGCAGTACCTGAGCTATGTCAGCGGTGCGCCGTTTCAGCCGGCGGTGGCACTGGCGCTGAACACCGAGGACGCCTGGGTGGCGGCGTTGCGAGCGACCATGCAGGCCCGCCGCGACCGGTTGACCGACGGCCTGCGGCGCATCGGATTCGAGGTGCACGACAGCTTCGGCACCTATTTCCTGTGCGCCGATCCCCGCCCGCTGGGCTATGCCGACAGCACGGCGTTCTGCGCCGAGCTGCCACATCGGGCCGGGGTGGCCGCTATCCCGCTGTCGGCGTTCTGCGTGCCCGGTTCGGAAGCGACCGCCCCCGACGTCTGGAATCACTTGGTGCGCTTCACCTTCGTCAAACGTGAGGACACCATCGACGAGGCGATCCGGCGGCTGGAGACGCTGCGCGACGGGCCCGCTACTGCTCGGTAGTGGCGTCGTCTCCCATGATTTGCTGACGCAGCCGTTCGGTGGCGATGCTCAGCACCAGCCTGCTGGCGCGCCGCACGATGAAGTCCGGGATCGGCCCGGACGGCTCGACGGTGATATCGAAGCGCACCCTCGTGCTGTCGGGACCTTCGCGGGTCAGGGTGTATTCAACGTGCTGGGCGCGCTGCTGGGCCGTCGCCTTGGCATCCCAAACCATCCAGTCCGGACCCCAGTGGTATTCCAGGAGCTCCTTGTCCACCAAGCCCAGAATCTTGATGGTGGCCAGCACGTGATGGGGACGGCCGTCCTCATACTTGTCGAGGACTTCGATCCGCTTGTGCACCGGCGACCACGACGCCAACTCGGACACATCAGCGAGCGCGTCGAGGATTTTCTCCGGCGGCGCGTCAATCACAATTTCCCGCGATGCTCGAACAGCCACTAGATCGAGCCTAACGCCGCGCCCTGCCGGAGGCGGGATTTCATCGCAGGTGGTGTCAGCGACTCTTCTTGAGCTTCAGCACCTGGTCGCGCAGACCGTCGGTGGCGGTCTTCATGCCGCCTTTGAGCGTGCTCTTGAGCAGGAACCCCGGAATCGGGATCGACGGGTCGACGTCCATGTCGAACCGCACCTTGGTCTTGTCACCCTGCGGCGTCAAGGTGTACTTGGCGTCTTGCGCCTTGAGCTGACCGGCCGACACCAGGGTCCAGCCGACGCTGTCGTCGGTCCAGGTGTACTCGACGACCTGCTCATCGGTGAGGCCCGCTGCCTTGATCTTCATCCGCACCCGGCGCGGGCGACCGTCATCGTAGGTGTCGAGCACCTCAGCGCTCTGGTACTGCGGTGACCAGGTCGGAACAGACTCGACGTCGGCGAGAACGTCGAAGATCTCCTCGGCGCTCGCTTCGATGACCACCTCGCGGGAATCCTTGACTGCCATGGCTGGCACCCTAACCAGGCGGGCGGTGATGCGTGGGGATTTGGGCCCTCCGAGAGTCGCCCCCTCGCCGGGCGGCGGTGGCACGATGGAGGTCATGCATGTGACCGTCCGGATTGCCGCTCCCCTGCTGGCCGCCGCGGCACTGACCGCCGCACCGGCCGCCCACGCCGATGACGCGAGCTATCTGGCCCGGGTCAATGCCGCCCCGGTGGCGATCCCGGTCGCCGATCACGTCAAGGTGACCTCCGGGCACTACATCTGCGCCCAGTTGCGGATGTACGGCCACACCGGGACCTACCGCTCCGGCATCTCGCCGGGTGATCTGGTGCGGCAGCTGACCAACACCTTCTATTACAGCCCCGAAGCCGCGGACGTTCAGATCCAGGCGGCGCAGGCCGAGATCTGCCCGGAGACGTTGCGGCCCTGAGGCTTAGCCGAGGCCGAACCCGGCGCCCGGGCCGCCCTTGGCGTTGAGGTCATCGAGGATCGCCTTGAACATCACGATCCCCGGCCCCGACTGGTCCAGCGGCGCGGTCGGGAAGCTTCCGTCGCGGACCATGGAAATCAGCAGATTGTCGATGGTGATCGGCGACCCGTCGTCACCGGGCTTCCACCAATCCTCACCGGCGGTGTCCACGCCGGCAGGCCCCAGCTCGTAGCAGTTGAGGCCGGTGCCGCGGCCGAGCTTGCAGGCCTGCTTGGGGGCAGCAGGTTCTGGGGCAGCAGGTTCTGCGCCGGCGGGTTCCGGGCTCGCCGGTTCTGGGCCCGCGGGTTCGGGGCTCGCGGGCTCTGGGCTCGCGGGCTCTGGGCTCGCGGGCTCTGGGTTGACCGGTTCCGGGGCAGCCGGTTTCGGTTCGACGGGTCCGAGGCCGAAGATCCCAAAGCCCTCGTAGTCGCCGATCGGCTTCACCTTGACCGCGTCGAACTCGATCACCGCGTAACCCAGTCCCTCGTCGGCGGCCACCACCGTGCCCACGGCACCGTGGTCTTCGGCTCCCTCGACGACCACGGACGAACCCGGCCCCCCGCAGTTCGCGGCGGTGAAGCCGATCAGCCGGCCGGCGCTGTCGTGACCCATCGCGGTCAGCGTGCACAGCGTGTCGTCGTGCAGGACGATCGCGGCGCCGCCGCCGAGCTGGATCCTGTCACTTACGGCCGCGGCGGTCGGCAGCCCGGCGGCGGTGAGCAACGCGGCGATGACGATCGAGGACGCGCGTCGAGTCGAGTCACGGTGCACAGCGGGCCAGTCTAGGGGGCTGCACTTATCCGCTATCCGCATTTCGCCTCGCAATCCAGGCTTTTGCCGAACTGTCTCCGAAACGATGCCGGCGGCGTACGGTCGAAGGCGAGCTGCCTCACTTGTCAGCGGTGGTCCACCCAGACTCGACCCGGGCGATCCCGCCGGGCAATTGCGATTCCTCCGCCTACCTGCACCCGCGGGCCAGACGACTCCGACTGTGACGGAACCGCCCGTGGATTGTGAGATTTGGTGCGACACTTAGACATACCCAGCTCCATGGCTGTCGGGAGACCCCAAAGGCGGCGGGAGCAATGATCCACCCGCTCGGCGGCGCACGCCAATCCCGCCCTACCCGGGTCACGGTTGCTCGCGAGCTCGGCCGCGCCATAGACGGTGCCTGGTGGCCGCACGCGGACCGCATCACCAACGAATTGCCGAGCCTGATGGCCATCCTGACTCCCCTGCTCGGAGACATAACCACCATCAACGTCAACTGGCCCGCGCTGCAACGTCCTCCTGACCTGAACTGGCCGGGGTGGGAGGGCAAACGCCAGCACGTCATGACCGTCAGCGGCACGCAGGGCTGCGTCAACCTGCTGGTCATCTCCTACGCGACCCACAGCGCACTCGCCTTGATGGTGATGCGCTGCGCCGCAGGCCTACCGATAGCCGCTGCGGACCGCGACAAACCCGCATGCTTGACGGCGGGATCAGTCTTGCGGCTCGCCAAACAACAACTCCCTGCCTGAGACGACTGACACCGCGGTGTCCCGCCGCTGATGCATCACGCGTTCGTCGCCGGCCCGGGCAGACCGAAGCGAGGTGGCGCCAGGCCGAGACGATCCCGGTGGGCATCTCCCACCGCCGTATCAGGGTGCTGTCGGTGCACCTCGGTACCCTGGAGTGGCTTCATGAGATGCCGTCGCCAAGCTCCGACTGGACGGCACGCCAACCCCACGCTCGTGGGTCTGTCTCTTATACACATC
>NZ_JRMM01000054.1:0-25337 GCF_000972905.1 Mycobacterium sp. UM_Kg27 | reverse complement strand
ATGTGTATAAGAGACAGCCAGACGGTCACGGTTAGGTTCAGCGTGACTCGATCAGACCCGTCGAGCCCTGCGGCCTGCATCGTGCGGGTCCGAACCAGCGACGGCAGCGAGACCGGCCGGCGTGAAGTGCTGATTCCGCCGTCGGAGTCGTCCACCGTTCAGGTGACCACGACGGTGAAATCTTCCCAGCCGCCTGTCATGGGCGACGTCTACGGTTGCGGCAGCGACGTCCCCGATTACTTACTATCGCGTTGATGCCGCGGTGGTACCCTGTATGGATACACGGTTCCAGCTGGGACCGTGTATTGCTGCATTAGAACGATGTCGCCCCCGCTGCCCGACGGCGCCGGATCCGACGACTAGGAGCACAGTGAGATGACGGACACCCAGGTGACCTGGTTGACGCAGGAGTCACACGACCGGCTCAAGGCGGAGCTCGACCAGCTGATCGCGAACCGTCCGGTGATCGCCGCGGAGATCAACGACCGCCGCGAAGAAGGCGACCTGCGTGAGAACGGGGGCTACCACGCCGCGCGCGAGGAGCAGGGCCAGCAGGAGGCCCGCATCCGGCAGCTGCAGGAGTTGCTCAACAACGCCAAGGTCGGCGAGGCTCCCACCCAGTCAGGTGTGGCACTGCCGGGCTCGGTGGTCAAGGTCTTCTACGACGGCGACAAGTCCGACACCGAGACCTTCCTGATCGCCACCCGCCAGGAGGGCGTCAACGACGACAAGCTCGAGGTGTATTCACCGAACTCGCCGCTGGGCCACGCCCTGCTGGGCGCCAAGGTGGACGAAGAGCGCAGCTACACGGTGCCCAGCGGCAAGACCGTCAAGGTGACCCTGGTCAGCGCGGAGCCCTACCACTCCTGAGCTCCGCTTCGGGGGCTCGTCGCGTCAGTCCAGCGCCTGCTTCAAGTCGGCGATCAGGTCGTCGATGTCCTCGATGCCCACCGACAGGCGCACCAGATCGTCGGGAACCTCGAGTTGCGAACCCGCGGTCGACGCATGCGTCATGGCGCCGGGTAGTTCGATCAGCGACTCCACCCCGCCGAGCGACTCGGCCAGGATGAAGATCTCGGTTCCGGCGCAAAGCTTCTCGGCGGCGGCTCGGCCACCCCGCATCCGCACCGACACCATGCCGCCGAATCCGCGCATCTGCGCTGCGGCGACGTCGTGGCCCGGGTGCTCCGGCAGGCCCGGGTAGAGCACCCGGCTGACCGCGGGATGGCGAGAGAGGAATTCGGCGACGGCTCCGGCGTTCTCGCTGTGCCGCTGCATCCGCAGCACCAGGGTCTTCAGGCCGCGCAGGGTCAGGTAGGCATCGAAGGGACCGGGGACCGCACCGGCCCCGTTCTGCAGGAACGCGAATGCCGTGTCGAGCTCTTCGTCGTCGGTGACCAGCGCACCGCCCACCACGTCGGAGTGTCCGCCGATGTACTTGGTGGTCGAATGCAACACCACGTCGGCGCCCAGTGTCAGCGGCTGCTGCAGCGCGGGCGAGGCGAAAGTGTTGTCCACCAGGACCTTTGCGCCGGCTTCTTTGCCGATGGCAGCGATGCCCGCGATGTCGGCGATCGACAGCAGCGGATTGGTCGGGGTCTCTACCCAGATCAGCCTGGTTTTGTCGGTGAGCGCCCCGCGGACCGCGTCCAGGTCGGACAGCGCGACCGGGGTGTGCGCCACACCCCACTGGGTGAAGACTTTGTCGATCAGCCGGAAAGTGCCGCCGTAGGCATCGTCGGGAATGATCAGGTGATCACCGGGACGCAGGATCGACCGCAACGCGCAGTCCGTGGCGGCCATCCCCGAACCGAATGCCCGGCCGAATCGGCCGCGCTCCACCGCGGCCAGGGCGGTCTCCAGTGCGGCCCTGGTCGGGTTGCCGGTGCGCGCGTACTCGAATCCGCCGCGCAGGCCGCCGACGCCGTCTTGGGCGAAGGTGCTGCTGGCGTAGATCGGTACGTTGACGGCCCCGGTTGCCGGGTCCGGACGGAATCCGGCGTGGATCGCGGTGGTGGACAGGCCGGTATTGCCGTGCGGTTGCTTCTGACTCAACGGATCGGCAGGCAGACGGTGGTCATGATCTTGTCGGCGATCGTCTGGCGTTTGGCGTCCCACAGCGGGAACAGGTAGCCGATGCAGAAGATCGCGCCGTCGATGATGTGTGCCAACTGGCGCACGATCGACATCCCGAACCCGATGGGCTCGCCGGTGGATTCGGAGACCACCTTGAACTTCAGCGCCGACTTACCGATGCTCGATCCGGTGGTGCCCTGCCGGTAGCCGAAGTTCCAGATCCCGTAGGCGAGCGCGGCCAGCCAGCCGATGAACATCAGCGCCGCGCCGGTGCTCGACGGCGTGACCGTGCAGGCGAAGCCGTCGGCGTCGGTGATGCACTCCTTGTCGGCGGTGGTTCCGGCGATCATCGACGGAATGCCGTAGAGCACCAGGATCGGCAGGAAGTCGACGAAGTAGGCGCCGACGCGAGTCAGCCACGAGGTGTAAGCGTCTTGCGGCAGCTGGCCCACCGGGCTTCCGACCGCACCGGGGTACGCGCCGTAGCCCGGAGGGGGCGGCGGGTAGTTACCCGGTGGCGGCGGGGGGTAGTTCCCGGGCGGTGGAGGCGGGTAGTTGCCCGGGGGCGGCGGAGGGTAATTGCCGGGGGGCGGGTAGTTGCCGGGAGGCGGCGGAGGGTAATTGCCCTGCGCCGGGTAGTCACCGGAAGGGGGTGGGTAGTTGCCCTGCGGGGGCGGCGGAAAGTCGGTCATCTCCACCCTTTCGGGTCGTGTCGGTGAACGGTGCAAACGCTACCGCAGGTCGGCGTACGTCAACGCCTTATCGGCGGCGTGGCCCGTCGGACAAAAAGCCCAACAGGTCGTGGCGAGTGATGACCCCCACCGGTTTGCCGTCCTCGACCACCATCACCGCGTCGACCTCGGCCAACGTGGTGGCGGCGACGCCGACAACCTCGCCGGATCCGATCAGCGGCAGCGGCGGTCCCATGTGCTGCGAGACCGCGTCGGCAAGCTTCGCGCGGCCCTCGAACACCGCGGAGAGCAGATCGCGCTCGGACACGCTGCCGGCCACCTCGCCGGCCATCACCGGCGGTTCGGCGCCGACCACGGGCATCTGCGACACCCCGTACTCGCGCAGGATCCCGATGGCGTCGCGCAGGGTCTCGGCCGGGTGGGTGTGCACCAGGTCCGGCAGCACCCCCGACTTGGCCCGCAGCACGTCGGCGACGGTGGGCTGCACCGTCGAACCGTCCAGCCGCGAGCGCAGAAACCCGTAGGACGACATCCAGGAGTCGTTGAACAGCTTCGACATGTAACCGCGGCCGCCGTCGGGCAGCAGGACGACGACAAGCGCGTCGGGGCCGGCTTTGACGGCGGTCTCCACCGCCGCCACCACGGCCATCCCGCAGGAGCCGCCCACCAGCAGCGCCTCCTCCCGGGCCAGGCGCCGGGTCATGTCGAACGAATCCGCGTCGGAGACCGCGATGATGCCGTCGGGGATGCTCGGGTCGTAGGCGGCCGGCCAGAAGTCCTCGCCGACGCCTTCCACCAGATACGGCCGACCGGTGCCGCCGGAGTACACCGAGCCTTCGGGGTCCGCTCCGATGATCTGCACCCGGCCGTCCGACACCTCTTTGAGGTAGCGGCCGGTGCCGGTGATGGTGCCGCCGGTCCCGATCCCGGCGACGAAATGGGTGACCTGGCCGTCGGTGTCGGCCCAGATCTCCGGACCGGTGGTCTCGTAATGACTCTCGGGGCCCGCCGGGTTGGAGTACTGATCCGGTTTCCAGGCGCCGTCGATCTCCTCGACAAGGCGGTTGGAGACGCTGTAGTAGCTGGCCGGGTCGTCCGGCGGTACGGCCGTGGGGCACACCACCACTTCGGCGCCGTAGGCGCGCAACACGTTCTGCTTGTCCTCGCTGACCTTGTCCGGGCAGACGAACACGCACTTGTAGCCGCGGCGCTGGGCCACCAGCGCCAGGCCCACCCCGGTATTGCCGGAGGTGGGTTCGACGATGGTGCCACCGGGCTTGAGCGCTCCACTGGCCTCGGCCGCGTCGATCATCTTGACCGCGATGCGGTCCTTGGAACTCGCGCCGGGGTTGAGGTACTCGACTTTGGCCACCACCCGGCCGGCGCCAGGGGGAACGATCGAATTCAGCTCGACGAGTGGGGTGTTGCCGATGAGGTCACTGATGTGGCTCGCTATCCGCATGCCTGCCATGGTCTCAGGCGGTCGCGCTGCGCGGGCCGGGGCCCGCCTAACCGGTGGCTTCCCGGATGTATTCGCCGATCTGGCGCAACGAGCGGGTGGCCTCCGGCACGAACGGAGCGGCGATCTGGAAGACGTGAATCTGGCCCGGCCACACCCGCAGCTCCACCGGGACACCGGCAGCGGCGAGCACCTTGGCCCCCAGCCGGGCGTCGTGCAGCAGAACCTCGGACCCGGAGACATGGATCAGGGTGCGCGGAAGTCCGGGCCGGACGTGCTGCAGCGGCTCGAGAACCTCACTGCCGTGGGTGCGGTCACGGCGGGCCGCGGCTTCCACCAGCTCCACCAGCGCGTCAAATGCCTTGGGCGGGAACATCGCCCCGGTGTGGATGTTGGGGTGCGCCTTCTTGGCTTCCTTGGCGATCTCCAGCAGCGGCGACATCGCGACGATCGCCGCCGGCATGTCTTCGTCACCCTCCTCCAACAACCGCTCAGCCAGCGCCAGCGACAGATAGCCGCCCGCCGAGTCGCCGGCCAACACGATCTGATCCGGTTCGTAACCCTGGCGGCGCAGCCAGCGGTAGCCGTCGTAACAGTCGTCAACGGCGTCGGCGATGGAGTATTTGGGGATCATCCGGTACTCCACCACCAGGACCGGGCTGTCGGCGTACTTCGACAACTTGGTGACGAGCCGGCCGTGGGTGTTGGCCCCGCAGGTCAGAAAGGCCCCGCCGTGCATGTAGAGCACCACGCGGCGGGTGCCGTCGGCCGGCAGGACACCGGCGGCGCGCACCATCTGCGCCTTGCAGCGCGGCAACCGGATGGTGGCCCGGATGGTGCCTGGCGCCGGCAACATCGCCTTCGCGGCGAAGTCGAGCAGCCCGAACGGCCACGGCATCCGCGGAAGGTAGCTGCCGACCGAGAGAACCGGCCGAATGGTGGCCCGGGCCGCCAGCCACGCCATCCGCCCCTCGACGCTGGTCGACTCTTCGGAGACCTCGACGGGCAGGCCGTCATGACGGCCATAACGATGGGGTCGCGAACTGGGGTGCAAACGGGTTCGAACACGTAACGAGCTGGGAATTGTGTCGGGTGCGGTCATGATGGACACTCCCTCCAGCCGGCCCGGGCCGGCACAGCCAACGCGGTAACTCGTATCGTCACACGCGAAAAATTGAGAAGAAATCTTATGATCCGTTCCGATACTGCATCGGGTCCGCTTCGTGACCATATTTGTTTGCTGCGCTCAGGTGACACGGGCGTCCTTTCCCTAGAATCACCGACATGGCGATCGGGGCAACGCGACGTTCGGCGGTCACGCTGGCCACTGCGGGCGTGTTCGCTTTCAGCGGCACCCTCTATGTCGGGGTGCGCAATCTTCTGGCCGGCCAGGCCGACCGGGCCCGCCAGACGATCCCCAAGGCATGGGACCTTCCACCCCGTGCTGATGGTTTATACGGTCCCGACGACACCGAAGTTCAGCCCTTTCACCGCGGGGACAACGTCGATCTGCACCTGATGGTGTTCGGCGACTCCACCGCGACCGGCTATGGCTGCCTTTCCGCGGGCGAGGTTCCCGGCGCGCTGATCGCCAGAGCGCTGGCGGAGCGCACCGGCATGCGGATCCGGTTGAGCACCAAGGCAATTGTGGGCGCCACCTCCAAAGGCCTGGCCGGGCAGGTCGACGCGATGTTCGTCGCAGGTCCGCCACCGGACGTGGCGGTGATCATGATCGGCGCCAATGACGTGACCGCGCTGCACAGCATCGCCGGCTCGGTGCAGCGGCTGCGCGCCGCGGTAAAGCGTCTGCGGGCCAGCGGCGCGGTGGTGATCGTGGGCACCTGCCCCAAGTTCAGGGCGATCAGCGCGATACCGCGGCCGCTGCGCTGGTTCGCCCACGCCCGCGCATGTCAGCTGGCCCGGGCGCAGACCATGGCGGTCAAAGCGACCGGCGGCATCGCCGTGCCCTTCGCCGACTTCCGGGCCCGGGAGTTCCACGACAGTCCCCACCTGCTGTTCGCCGCCGACCAGTACCACCCCTCGGCGGCGGGTTACGCCCTGGCGGCGGGCCAAATGATCCCGGCACTCTGCGCTGTGCTGGACCGGCCCGATTCCCGCGTGGTGGCCTCGTCGGGCTAGATTCGGCTCTATATACCCGATCTCAAGGAGCCCGAAGTGCCTGAAGCTGTAATCGTCTCAACTGCGCGTTCGCCGATCGGCCGGGCCGGCAAGGGATCGCTGGTCACCATGCGGCCCGACGACCTGGCCGCCCAGATGGTGCGCGCCGCCCTGGACAAGGTGCCTGCGCTGGACCCGCGCGAGATCGACGACCTGATGATGGGCTGTGGCCAGCCGGGCGGCGCCTCTGGCTACAACATCGGGCGCGTGGTCTCGGTGCTGCTCGGCTACGACTTCCTGCCCGGCACCACGGTGAACCGGTACTGCTCGTCGTCGCTGCAGACCACCCGGATGGCGTTCCATGCGATCAAGGCCGGCGAGGGCGACGCGTTCATCTCCGCCGGTGTGGAGACCGTCTCCCAGTTCGCCATCGGCGCGGCCGACGGCGCCCCGAACAGCAAGAACCCGCTGTTCGCCGACGCTCAGGCCCGCTCCGAGGCTGCGGCGGCCGGCGCCGAAGAGTGGCACGACCCGCGGAACGACGGCCTGCTGCCCGACGTCTACATCGCGATGGGCCAGACCGCCGAGAACGTGGTGCTGCATACCGGGATCAGCCGTGAGGACCAGGACCACTGGGGTGTGCGCAGCCAGAACCGCGCCGAGGAGGCCATCAACAGCGGCTTCTTCGCTCGCGAGATCTCCCCGGTCACCCTGCCCGACGGCACCGTGGTGAGCACCGATGACGGCCCGCGTGCCGGCACCACCTACGAGAAGATCAGCCAGCTCAAGCCGGTGTTCCGGCCGAACGGCACGATCACCGCCGGCAACGCCTGCCCGCTGAACGACGGCGCCGCTGCCGTGATCATCACCAGCGATACCAAGGCCAAGGAGCTGGGCCTCAAGCCGCTGGCCCGGATCGTGTCCACCGGGGTGTCGGGCCTGTCGCCGGAGATCATGGGCCTGGGCCCGATCGAGGCCGTCAAGAAGGCGCTGGGCAACGCCAAGATGTCGGTCTCCGACATCGACCTGTTCGAGATCAACGAGGCCTTCGCGGTGCAGGTGCTGGGCTCGGCCCGCGAGCTGGGTATCGACGAGGACAAGCTCAACGTGTCCGGCGGGGCGATCGCGTTGGGTCACCCGTTCGGTATGACCGGCGCGCGGATCACCGCCACCCTGCTGAACAACCTGGCCACCCACGACAAGCAGTTCGGCGTGGAGACCATGTGTGTGGGCGGCGGCCAGGGCATGGCCATGGTGGTCGAGCGGCTGTCCTAGTTTTCGTCTAGTTCGTTGACGCTGCGCTCAGGGCGGGAAAGTTCGAGTAACCCCCGCCCTGGGCGCAGCGTCATTTTCGGTTCAGGGCACCCGGCCGTTCGGCAGGACCGCGGTGTGGGCCTGGCGCAGCTCGTAGCGGCGCAAAGTGCCGGCAGCTAATGCCTCACCGCCGATGAGGGGTTCTCCCCTGTCGGCATGCTGCCCGGGCCACCGACCACAAAAAATGACTCTGCGCTGAGGGCGGGTGCTACTCGCACTTTTGCGCCCCTCAGCGCAGAGTCAACGGGGAAAACTAGCGGGTCACTCGCTCTGGAAGTAGCTGAGCAGACGCAGGATCTCCAGGTACAGCCAGACCAGAGTCACGGTCAGGCCCAGTGCGATGCCCCAGGCGGCCTTCTCCGGCGCGCCGGCGCGGATCAGCTGGTCGGCTGCGTCGAAGTCGATCAGGAAGCTGAACGCGGCGATGCCGATGCAGACCAGCGAGAAGATGATGGACAACGTTCCGCCGCTGCGCAGGCCCAGGCCTTCACCGCCGCCGACACCGAACAGCGACAGCACCAGGTTGCCGATCATCAGGGCCAGCACACCGAACATGCCGGCGACGAGCATCCGGGTGAACTTCGGGGTAACCCGAATAGCGCCGGTCTTGTAGACCACCAGCATGCCGCCGAACACACCGAGGGTGCCCATCACGGCCTGACCGATCATCGAGCCGGCGTTGCCGGTGCCCACCGTGAAGGCGGTCAGCACCCAGGAGATGGCACCGAGGAACAGGCCCTCGAGCACCGCGTAGCTGAGCACCACCGCTTTGTTGTCCTGCTTGCGAGCGAACATGGCCACCAGGACCACGCCAAGACCGCCGAACGCGCCGATGAAGGTCAGCGGCCCGGCCAGCGCCTGGTTGGACGAGACCATGAAGAAGGAGATGATCGCCGCCACGCTCAGCACGCCCAGCGTGATGCCGGTCTTGGTGACAACGTCATCGATGGTCAGCGGGCGGGTGACCTCCCGCTGCTGGTACTGCGCCGACGACGGGTCGACCCGGTAGGCCTGACCCATCTGCTGAGTCGCACCGGCTGTGGCCTGTCCTAAGCCGGTTCCGAACTGCGCGTAGCCGCCCTGCTTGGGCAACGAACGAAATACCGGGTTGCTGGTCTCCCGCACCGTCCCGATCCTCTCTTGGGGCTGTGAAGCGAAGGGTTACGAACACTGAATCAACGTTTCCCGACTCGCCGGAGTTCCCGACGGCGTTCGGGCCGCTCTGCTGCCAAACCTTACCCGCGGATCAGTGACCGTGCGTAGGGATCTACATTGCGAAGGCGTGACAGGTGAATCTGACGAGGTCCTGGCCCACGTTGACAACGGGGTCGGCCTGCTGACACTCAACCGTCCGAAGGCGATCAACTCGCTGAACCTTCCGATGGTGACCGCCATGACCGCGGCGCTGTCCACCTGGGCCGAGGATCCGGCGGTCACGGCGGTGGTACTCGCCGGGGCCGGCGAGCGCGGACTGTGCGCCGGCGGCGACGTCGTGGCGATCTATCACAGCGCCAAAGCCGACGGCGCCGATGCGCGACGCTTCTGGTACGACGAGTACCTGCTCAATGCACAGATCGGCGGATTCGGAAAGCCGTACGTGTCGTTGATGGACGGCATCGTGATGGGCGGCGGCGTCGGAGTCGGGGCGCACGCCAACACTCGAGTGGTCACCGACACCACCAAGATGGCCATGCCCGAGGTCGGTATCGGCTTCATCCCTGATGTCGGCGGCACCTATCTGCTCTCGCGCTCCCCTGGCCGGCTCGGCCTGCACGCGGCACTGACCGGCGCACCGTTCTCCGGTCCGGATGCCATTGCGCTGGGTTTCGCCGACCACTACGTGCCGCACGCGGCGCTGGAGGCCTTCACCGCGGCGATCATCGCCGACGGAGTGGACCGTGCCCTGGCCGCACACGCCGTCGAGGCGCCGCCGAGTCAGCTTGCCGCACAGCGTGACTGGATCGACGAGTGCTACGCGCGCGACACCGTCGCCGAGATCGTGGATGCACTGGCCGGCCACGCCAGCCCCGAGGCCAACGCGGCAGCCGAACTGATCGGCACCCGATCCCCGGTCGCGTGCGCGGTGACCTTGGAGGCGGTGCGCCGGGCGGGCCGGCTCGCCACCTTGGAAGACGTTCTGATCCAGGAGTACCGGGTGTCGTGCGCATCGCTGCGCTCGCATGATCTGGTAGAGGGGATCCGTGCCCAGCTGGTCGACAAGGACCGCAATCCGCAATGGTCCCCGGCGACGCTGGCCGAGGTGACCGCCTCCGACATCGCAACGTATTTCGTTCCCGCCGAGCCTGATCTGTCCTTCTAAGGAGAACCCATGACCTACGAAACGATCCTCGTCGACCGCGACGGTCGCGTCGGCACCATCACCTTGAACCGGCCGCAGGCGCTCAACGCCCTCAACAGCCAGGTGATGAACGAAGTCACCACCGCCGCAGCTGAATTCGATGCCGACCCGGGCATCGGCGCCATCATCATCACCGGTAGCGCCAAGGCGTTCGCCGCCGGAGCGGACATCAAAGAGATGGCCGATCTGAGTTTCGCCGAGGTGTTCGCCGCGGACTTCTTCGCCGCGTGGTCGAAGCTGGCCGCGGTACGCACCCCCACCATCGCCGCGGTGGCCGGACACGCCCTGGGCGGCGGCTGCGAACTGGCGATGATGTGCGACCTGCTGATCGCCGCCGACACCGCCAAGTTCGGCCAGCCGGAGATCAAGCTGGGTGTACTGCCCGGCATGGGCGGCTCCCAGCGCCTGACCCGGGCCATCGGCAAAGCCAAGGCGATGGACCTGATCCTGACCGGCCGCACCATCGACGCCGCCGAGGCCGAGCGCTCCGGCCTGGTGTCTCGCCTGGTGCCGGCCGACGACCTACTGGCCGAGGCCGGCAAGGTCGCCGCCACCATCGCCGGGATGAGCTTGTCGGCGGCCCGGATGGCCAAGGAAGCCGTCAACCGGGCCTTCGAGTCCACCCTGGCCGAAGGGCTGCTCTATGAGCGCCGGCTATTCCACTCGGCATTCGCGACCGACGACCAGACCGAGGGCATGGCGGCGTTCACCGAAAAGCGCGCACCGAATTTCACCCACCGCTGAGTAGCTCCCGATGAGCGCGCCAGCCGCCGACACCACCGCCGCCACCGCGGAAACACCCCCGGCGGAAGCGACCGCGCGCGAACCCTGGTGGGTCCGGCACTACACGTTCACCGGCACCGCGGTGGGCCTGGTGTTTCTGTGGCTGTCGCTGACACCGTCGCTGCTGCCACGCGGGCCGCTGTTCCAGGGTCTGGTCAGCGGCGGCTCGGGCGCCATCGGCTACGCCCTGGGGGTGTTCAGCGTCTGGCTGGTCCGCTACATGCGCTCGAAGGACACCAGTCCGCCGGCCCCGCGGTGGGCGTGGCGGGTGCTCATCCCGACCGCGGTGGTCATCCATCTCTGGGTGGTGTGGACCATCCACGGCTGGCAGGACCAGATGCGCGATCTGATGGGCGTGCCGCGGCTGACTTGGTACAACTACCCGCAAGCTGGCGCGATCGCGGTTGCCACGCTGTTCATCCTGGTCGAGATCGGCCAGCTGATCCGGATGCTGATCCGTTTTCTGGCGCGCCAACTCGAACGGGTTGCCCCGCCGCGGGTTTCGGCCGTGGTCGCGGTGACGTTGTTGGTGGCTCTGTTTGTGGCTGTGCTCAACGGTCTGGTGCTCAAGACGGCAATGCACGCCATGAACAGCACCTTTGCCTCGGTCAACGAGGAAACCAGCCCCGACCGGGCTGCCCCGTCGACCCGGCTGCGTTCCGGCGGGCCGGAGTCGCTGGCGTCCTGGGAGTCGTTGGGCCATCAGGGCCGGATCTTCGTCGCGGGTGGACCCACCGTCGAGCAGCTCCGCGCGTTCAACGACGCACCGGCTACCGAACCGATTCGGGCCTACGCCGGCCTGAATTCGGCTCACGACCTCAAGGAGACCGCTGAGCTGGCCGCAGCCGAACTGGCCCGGACCGGCGGGCTGAGCCGCGCGGTGGTGGCGGTGGCCACCACGACCGGCACCGGCTGGATCAACGAGGCGGAGGCCTCTGCCCTGGAGTACATGTTCAACGGCGACACCGCGATCGTGAGCATGCAGTATTCGTTCCTGCCCAGCTGGCTGTCCTTCCTGGTCGACAAGGAGAACGCACGGCAAGCCGGCCAGGCCCTTTTCGAAGCCGTCGACAAACAGGTGCGCGCCCTGCCGGAGGGCCAGCGTCCCAAACTGGTGGTGTTCGGTGAAAGCCTCGGCTCCTTCGGCGGCGAGGCCTCCTTCATGAGCCTCAACAACGTACTGGCACGTACCGACGGTGCGCTGTTCTCCGGTCCAACCTTTCAGAACACCATCTGGACCGACCTGACTCTCAACCGCGATCCCGGTTCCCCGCAATGGTTGCCGATCTACCACGACGGCCGCGCCGTGCGGTTCGCCGCCCGCCCGGAAGACCTGGCACGCCCCGACAACCCTTGGGGCGCATCGGATACACCACGGGTGGTCTACCTGCAGCACGCCTCCGACCCGATCGCCTGGTGGCATCCAGACCTGCTGTACCACAAACCCGACTGGCTGCGCGAGCCCCGCGGCTACGACGTGCTGCCGCAGGTACGTTGGACCCCGATCGTGACATTCCTGCAGGTCTCGGCCGACATGGCGGTGGCTATCGACGTGCCCGACGGCCATGGCCACAGCTACGTCGCCGACGCCGCCGATGCGTGGGCGGCGATCCTACATCCAGCGGCGTGGACCCCGGAGAAGACTGAACGGCTCCGCCCCCTGCTGCACTCCAACGCTTAACGCCGCGAGCGGGGCCGGCTCCACCAGCTCGCCGACGGCGGCCAGGGCGTGATAGCCGCCGATGACGTCGGTGGCACGGTGTAGCCCCAGGTCCTGCAGCGCCGCCGCGGCCAGGCTCGAGGTGTAGCCCTGCGAACACAGGATGATCCACTGCACGTCGTCGTCGACCGCCTGCGGCAGCCGCGCGTCGCTGGTCGGGTCGCAACGCCACTCCAACACGTTGCGTTCGATCACCAGCGCTTCGGGCACCTGGCCTTCCTCCGCGCGCTGGGCCGCCGGCCGGATGTCGACCAGGTAGGCGCCATTGCGCAACGCCTCGGGCACTTCATCAGCGGTCAGCCGGTGCAGCTTGGCGCGGGCCGACTCGAGCAATCGGTCGATGCGGCTGGTGACGTGCGTGGTAGTCATGACGCCTCCGGGTGCTGGGTGAGTTCGGTGCGCAGCCTCCGCAAAGTATGGTCCTGCGCGACGTCGTAGTAAGACATTTCCGCCAGTGGCGGCGAGTACGCGTGCACGCTCAGCGTCGGTGCTGCCGGTTCGAACGTGGCTGTCGGCGGCGCCCAGACGACGTCATGCACCCAGCCCTGGGTGAACGCGGCCTGGTCCCCGGCGTCGAGCCGGCGTTGCGCCAGCTCGCGCCCATTCCAATGGAACTCATCCAAAGAGCCGGACAGCACGGTCAGCGCGCCCAGCGACTCGCCGTGATCGTGCAGTTCGGTGGCGTGCCCCGGGACCCAGCTGATCAGCCAGATGTCGAGCCGCTCGTCACCGTGAATCCGGGCGAACCAACGCTGGTCGTCGGGCAGCCCGGAGGCGGGGATCAGATGGTTGTAACGGCCCTGCAGCACCGCGTCGGCGGCCAGGTCGGTGGTCTGCAAGAGGTCGGGCAGGCGCAGCGCGCGGGGCCGGGCGCCCGAGCGGCGCAGCGCGATGGGGTCAGCGATAACCATGGTGAGAACTCCAAAGAGGATGGGCTGGATTTAAGAAAGGGATCGGCGGCAGCAGTCAGCTGCGGCAACAACAACCCTGGAATCCGACGTGCTCCATCACAGCGGCCATGCTATCCGGGTGTCGCGCCGGATGCATCGCCGCATCAGTCCCGGGGGGCGAAGTTCCGCCCCTCCCAGCGCGGCGATACCCACCGTGACCTGCTCTTTCCTGTCGGTATTACGGTTGTAATCGCAATGACGCGAAGAATTGGCCCGGTATAGCCCGCAAAATGGTGGCTATGACTTCTGCTGCGGAACCCCGCGGGGCCCGGGCGCCCCGCGTGGCCCTGGTGCTGGGCAGCGGCGGAGCGCGCGGCTATGCCCACATCGGGGTTATCGCCGAGCTGCGCGACCGCGGCTACGACATCGTGGGGATCTCCGGGTCGTCGATGGGTGCACTGGTGGGTGGCCTGCAGGCGGCCGGCCGACTCGATGACTTCGCCGAGTGGGCCAAGTCGCTGACCCAGGGCGCGGTGCTGCGCCTGCTGGATCCGTCGTTCACCGCGGCGGGGGTGCTGCGGGCCGAGAAGATTCTCGATGTCGTCCGCGACATCTTGGGCAACATCAATATCGAAGAGCTGCCGATTCCCTATACCGCTGTGGCGACCGATCTGATCGCGGGACGATCGGTGTGGCTGCAGCGCGGCCCGGTCGACACCGCCATCCGCGCCTCGATCGCCATCCCCGGGGTGATCGCTCCGCACGTGGTCGATGGACGCCTGCTCGCCGACGGCGGCATTCTCGACCCGCTGCCGATGGCTCCGCTGAGCGCCGTCAACGCTGATCTGAC
Source organism: Mycobacterium sp. UM_Kg27 (assembly GCF_000972905.1). Taxonomy (NCBI): domain Bacteria; kingdom Bacillati; phylum Actinomycetota; class Actinomycetes; order Mycobacteriales; family Mycobacteriaceae; genus Mycobacterium; species Mycobacterium sp. UM_Kg27. The sequence continues at coordinate 11,076 of NZ_JRMM01000054.1, read as the reverse complement.
CCTGGCGGTGAGTCTCAACGGCGGCGACCCGACCGCCGCCGGCCCGGCCGCCGACGATTCCGAGCGGGATGTGCCGGCTGGCCGGTTGAATCGCATGTGGCGCAGTACGTCTGCGCTACTGGACACCAGCGGGGCGCGGTCCCTGCTGGACCGGCCGACGGCGCGGGCGATCCTGGACCGGTTCAGCAGTGGTGAGTCTGAACCCGGCGGTTCAGCGAGGCTCGACGAAGGAGAGGCGAAGCTGGGACCGCCGCATCGGCCCGGCGGTTCAGCGAGGCTCGACGAAGGAGAGGCGAAGCTGGGACCGCCGCATCGGCCCGGCGGTTCAGCGAGGCTCGACGAAGGAGGGGCGAAGCTGGGACCGCCGCATGAATCCGGCGAGGACGAGGACTCGGCACCCGAGGTGGTGCCCAAACTCGGCAGCTTCGAGGTGATGAACCGAACCATCGATATCGCCCAGGCGGCGCTGGCCCGCCATCAGCTCGCGTCGCACCCGCCCGATCTGCTGATCGAGGTGCCTCGCGTCGCCTGCCGCAGCCTGGACTTCCACCGCGCCGCGGAGTTGATCGACGTGGGCCGCGAACTCGCCGCCCGCGCCCTCGACAGCGCGAAATCGCTCTGACCCAAGGGCCCTAACCGGTCAGGAACTCGGCGATGACGCCGGCCTGCCGCCGGCCCTGTTCACGTCCGGCCTGCGCCGACGGCAACCGGCACGCTGGGTCGAGCGGATTGCCGCCGAAGGCGCGCAGTGCGTCATCGTCGGCCAGCACGGCGCACACGCGACCGGCGAATGCCGCGATCTCGCCGTCGACTCCGCCACCGGTGGGCACCAGCAGCACGGCTTCGTCGCAGTCGGCGGCCACATCGAGGTTGACCGTGCTGCGCACCCCGCCGTCCATGTAGCGCCGCGTACCGAGCACCACCGGAGGCCAAGCACCCGGTACGGCACAACTGGCCGCCACCGCGTCGATGAGTTCCACTCCCGAGTCGCGGTCGAAGACCGCCAGTTCCCCGGTGTCGATGTCGATCGCGGTGATCCGCAGCGTGCGCTCCGGCCAGTCGTGTGACGGCAGGCGGTCGGCGATGATGCCCCGCCGCACCGGTGCGGCAACCGTCTGCGCTGCCAGGGCAACCGCGCCGATGCCTTGCAGCTTCTGCGCGGTGGTGGTGTTGGGCTCGGTGATCGCCGCCACGAACGACTCGGTCAGCTCATCGGCACCGACACCGGGATCGATCTCCGAGGAGGTCGCCGTGATCTGCCGGGCGTACAACTGCTCCAGGCCCAGCCCGCTGCCGATCTGGGCGGCCACCGCCGACCCGGCCGAGGTGCCCACCAGCACCGCGGAGTCGAGCAGTTCCCTTGCGGTGTCGGGTGATTCGTCGGCGATGCCGCACAGCACGCCGGTCTCCCAGGCGATGCCCGCTACCCCACCACCGCCGAGCACCAGGGCACGTTTGACTGTCATCTCATTCCTTTCCCGGGGTGTTGGGCCTCCTGGGCAGCGGTGGTCAGATCTTCCCGGCGCAGCTGCCGGGTGGGCGGATCGGGGAAGGCCAGCGCGGTGGTGATCGTCAGCGCGGCGTCGACGTGCACCAGCTCCCCGGGGTTGATCAACCGCCAGCGCGGGTCGGTGTCCATCGGCTCGCTGGCGAACACCACCGCCGAGCGGCCCCGCAACTGCTCGGAGTGCGCGCGGATCCGCGGGGTCTTCAGGTCCAGTCCGACCGGAGCGGATCCGTCGCGGCGGTCCAGCAGGTACAGCTCGTGGGTCTCGGGATAGCGCAGTGCCCACATGTCGGTGGCGGTGGTCAGCAGGATGTTGAGCGCATAGATCGGCACCTGGGCTGCCAGCCAGCCGACCGCGTCACGCAGACCTGCCCCGATGTCGCCGTCACGCGCGCGCACGCAACCGGTGATCAACGCGAAGACCCGCTCGGAATCAGTCTGTCCCCCAACCAGATCCGCGGTGCCGATCTCGCGGAGACGTTCCTCGACGGCATCGAGGCCACGCAGCACCCCGCTATGCGCAAAGATCCGGCCGTCCTGCAGGAACGGGTGGGTGTTGGCGACGTCCCGCGCGCCGGTGGTCGCGTAGCGCACATGCGCGACGAAGGTGGTTCCGGTCAGTTCGTTTGCTTCCGTGGAGAATTCGGCATCCTGCCACGCCGCGATCGGCTCCTTGTGCAGGTGCGGTACTCCGTTGGCGTCGAAGACGCCGATCCCGGTGCCGTCCGGGTTTCGTCGGCTCTGCTCGGCGAGGTTGTCCGGAGCGTCGAGCAGCCAGAACGTGGCGGTGACGGCGTCGGTCCCGGCGTGCAGCCCGAAAAGTCGGCACATCGGCGAGGTCAGTTCTCCAACAGGGCAGACAGTCGCGCCAACGCCTGGCGCGCGTAGCCCTTCCACAGCCAGCCGAACACCGGCAGCAGCGGCGCGGTGAGCTTAGACCGCGGGTGGATCACCCAGCTCCAGGTGACCGTGGTGCCCGAACCGGCGGGTGCGAACTGCCAGCGACCCTCGACGTGGTCCACCAGTGGCGCCAGCGGGCCGGTGAGGTCGGTGAGCCGGTAGCCGAATGCCCGGGGCGGATCGACCTCGGTCAACTCCTCGCGCATGCTGCCGCCGCCGGTCAGCACGACGGTGCGGGTCTGCCCGACGTTCGCCCACTCGCCGCGCTTATGCGGCGGTCCCAGCTTCGCCTCTGCTTCGTCGAGGCTCGCTGAACCACCGGTCTGGTCGCGGACTTCCTTGATCGGCGGGATCGGCCCGTACCAGCGGCGGAAGAGCTGCGGCAGCGGCAGCTGCAGTGTCCCGGCGAACGCGTCGGCGACGGTCGCAGGTACCGTCCGGGACTGTTCGACAATCAGGGCCATCAGCCGAGGGTAGCGCTCAGCGCGCCAGGGGCGGAGCGGCCCGGCCCGTGATCAGCGGCAGGTCGAAGAACCCGGCGATACCGGGCGGGGCCGCGCAGGTCGCCGGGACGGCGTTGACGCAGTGCGCTGCGGTTGCCACCACGCCGGGGTTGCTGATCAGGCCCTCTTCGACGCTTTCGGGCTGCCAGCCCTTGACGGTGACGAACGTGTCGGGGTTGCCTCGCACCTCCATCTCGTAGCGCTCTCCCGCCGGACCGAAAGTCCATGCCGGATCGAGGTTCTCCTCACCCATCAGCCAGTTGACGGTGACCCGGACCACCACCTCGTCGCCGACGGTGGCTTCCCAGTGGAATCGCCGTCCGGCCACCTGACCGGGTTCGATCGAACCGATCGGCGAGGCGATCGGCGCGGTGGCCACCGCCACCTCCTGCGAGGAGCGGATCTGTTCGTCGGCAGCGAAACCGAGCCGGTCCACGCACAGCCGCACCGATTGGCGGAACCCGCCATCGAGCAGCTTCTGCATGGGGCCGCTCAACGCCTTATCCGGAGTGCCGCCGAAGCCCATAACGTGGCGCACCACATCCGGGGCGTCATAGGTGCGCAGGTCTGAATACTCTTCGCCGCGAATGAATGTCACGCCGGTGGACATCACCGACAGCAGCAGTGGGAACAACTCGGTCGCCGCGCCGGGGCCGATCCCGGCCCCGTGCAGGGTCACGCCACCGTCGCGCGCCGCGCCTTCCAGCGGGCCTGCTTCCTTCTCGGTCGGATAGAACCAGCCGACCGGGGTGACGACGTTCTTGCCCGAGCGCAGCAGCGCCGCGACCTCGTCGGGGTTGGGAAGCAGCGGTGCGTAGATCACCGCGTCGGCATCCAGCGCCAGGATCTCCTCGACGCTGTTGGTGGCCGTCACACCCACCGGCTCGGTGCCGATGATCTCCCCGACGTCCTTGCCGCTCTTGGACTTCGAGTGCACCCAGCACCCGACCAGCTCCAGGTCGGGATGCTCGAGCACGCCCTTGATCGCGGCGACTCCCACTCCGCCGGTTGCCCATTGGATGACACGCAGGCTCATCAGTTGTGCACCTCGCTCACTTGGTATTGCTCCTCGGCGTACCGGGCACGGATGGTCTTCTTGTCGTACTTGCCGACACTGGTACGCGGGATCGCCTCGACGAACGTCCAGCGCTCCGGCAGCCACCACCGGGCGACCTTGTCGGACAGGAAGGTTCGCAGTTCTGCGCCGCTGATCGAGGCACCGGCGCGGGTCACCACGACGGCCAGCGGTCGCTCCTGCCAGCGTTCGTCGGGCACCCCGACCACCGCGGCTTCGACGACGTCGGGGTGGGCGATCAGCTCGTTCTCCAGTTCCACCGAGGAGATCCACTCCCCGCCGGATTTGATGACGTCTTTGGCCCGGTCGGTCAGCGTGATGAAACCCTGCGGGTCGATGCGGCCGACGTCACCGGTGCGCAGCCAGCCCGAGGAGAACTTGGACTCGTCCTGGCCGCGATAGTAGGCGCCGGTGATCCACGCGCCGCGCACCTCAAGCTCGCCGACCGCTTCGCCGTCGTGGGGCAACACCGCATCCTCGTCGTCGACGATGCGGGTCTCGACCCCACACACCGGCCGGCCTTGGGTGCCGCGCAGCGCCCAGTGCTGTTCAGGCGGGGTGCCCGGCGGCGGCCAGGCCATGGTGGCCATCGGCGAGGTCTCGGTCATGCCCCACAGTTGGCGCACCTGCACGTTGTGGCGCTGCTCGAACGCCTGCATCAGCGAGACCGGCACGGCTGACCCGCCGCAGGCCGCCAGCCGCAATGACGAGATGTCATGGCCGGGTTCACGTTCCAGGTAGTGCATAACGTCGTTCCAGATGGTCGGCACCGCGCCGGCCACCGTGGCCCGCTGCGATTCGATGAGGGCGACCAGCGACTTGGCGTCCAGATGCCGGTCGGGCATCGCGAGGTCCGCACCGGCCATCAGCGCCGAATACGGCAGCCCCCAGGCGTTGGCGTGGAACATCGGCACGATCGGCAGCACGCAGTCGACCGCGCCGATCCCGGTGCCGTTGGTGGTGCATCCCGCCATGGCGTGCAGGTAGCTGGACCGGTGGCTGTACACCACACCTTTGGGGTTGCCGGTGGTGCCGCTGGTGTAGCACATGGCGGCTGCCGAGTTCTCGTCGATGACCGGCCAGTCGAACTCTTGCGCCTCGGCCGCCAGCAGCTCGGCGTAGCCCAGCACGGTCTTGCCGGAGGCTTCCAACGCCGCGACATCGCCATCACCGACCAGGATCACGGTGTGCACGGTCTCCAGTTCCGGCAGCACCGGCGCCAGCAGCTGCACCAGTGACCCGTCGACCAGGATCACCCGGTCCTCGGCCTCGTTGGCGACGAAGACGATCTGCTCGGCGAACAGCCGGATGTTCAGCGTGTGCAGCACCGCGCCCATCGCCGGCACCGCCAGGTAGGCGGCCAGGTGTTCGGTGTTGTTCCACATGAAGGTGGCCACCCGCTCGTCGCCGGTGATGCCGAGACGCCGCAGGGCATTGGCCAGCTGGGCCACTTCCCGGCCGAGTTCGCGATAGGTGGTGACCCGATATCCGTCGTCAGCAACGGTGGTGACGGTGCGATCACCGTGGACGGCCGTGACGTGGTTCAAGATGGCGCCGACCGTCAACGGCCAGTGCTGCATGGTGCTGTGCATCGGCCTATTCGATCACGCCACCACCGGAAACGTGGCGTGGGTTACACCGCGGGTTCGAGCTGCAGCATGCGAGTGACGGCGTCGTCGAGCTCCAGCTGCTCGTGCAGCAGCGCCGACGGGGCCGGCAGGTCGGCCAGCGACGCGATGGTCACCTTGCCGTCGAAGCCGGCGATGTAGAGCCGGCTGCCGTCTGGGCTCTCCGCGGCGCAGGACGGCGCGGTGACGCCGGGCAGCGTGCCGAGCGGCTCGTTGGTGCGCGCACACAGCACAAAGACGGCGCCGTCGGTGACCAGGTAGACCCGCTGGCCGTCGCGCCCGGCGATCAGCTGGATCAGCTGGGCCTCCAGGACGCGGGTAGCGCTGACCGCGTGGGTGCGGGCATCGACGACGTGCACGCGGCTGCGGCCGTCAGGCCCCAAGGTCGCCACGTACAGGCGGGCACCGTCGGGACTGACTGCGACGTCGATGATGCTCGCGCCGATCGCGATCGTGTCGACGATGTTCAGGTCGCGGTCCAGCACCGTGACGGTGTCGCCGGTGGGCTGGCGTACCGCTGCGTACAGCCGTCGGCCGTCCGCGCTGATCCGCAGGCCGGCCGCTGCCGCCCCGGGATGCGCGGACACTGCGGCGGACGCGGCGGGACGCATGGCCGCGTCGAGCGCGAGCACGTCGACACCGGCCGAGCCGGTACGGGTGAGGTAGACGCGGCTGCTGGTCGGGTCGGCGACCAGGTCGCCGATGTCCATGGCCACCGGGTAGCACCCGGCGACCTGCGCGGTGTCGACGTCGATCGCCAGCACGGCGTCCAGCGCGGTCGAACCCGCGGTGATGTAGGCCCAGCCGGTGCCGGCGGGGCCGGCGGCGATCGAGAACGGCTCGTCGGCCTGGAAGACGGTGTTGACGATCTTGCAGCTGACGGTGTCGATGATCGAGACGGTGTCGTCGCCGTAGTTGGTGGCCAGCAGGCGCTGGCCGTCCGCGGTGACCGCGAGGCCGCCGATGGGGCCGCGATCCAGTGTCACGGTGCGCGCGACGCGGGATGCAGCGTTGGCCAATCTATAAGCCGGCACGTCGTCCACATCGCTCCTATCAACCACTGTTCGTATCGCTTCGTTCGTATCGTCACTGCCCTCGCACCTCGCGGCTACCGCAGTGCGGTCCGGTCGAGACCGGGACGCCGAGGCGGGGCATCTGGTCGATACTAGCGGTGAATTCGAAGTAACAGGAAAATGTCCTAATTATTGTGATCGAGGTCGCAGGCTAATCCCAACCGTCCCACGTCACACCGGGCGAAACGCAACATCCGCCCCTTCCAGCAACCTCAGACATATGCCCTGACCAGGTTGTTTTCCTGTCTCGGACAACTTGTGATGTGTATCGCGGTTAACATTGAATAAGAAATTAAGAACTCCCACCAGGAAATTCCGCGCTTCTTGCCAAAGGCCCTTGCAAATGTTCGGGCGGGCAGGTATGCACCGGACAAAGCTGCCGGTCAGGCGGTGCGCAGGGGTCGGCCGAGGCCCCACAGCCTAGCGATCGCGCCACGCCGTGGCCGCCGCGTGCGAGTTCCTAGCTGTCGTTGCCGGCGACCGTGACGGGGCCCGGGACGTGCGCCGGGCCGGTCCCGAATCCAGCTGTCAGTGCCCCCAGTCGGACTCGAACCGACACTGGGCGGATTTTAAGTCCGCTGCCTCTGCCAATTGGGCTATGGGGGCTCGCGGCGAATCTAACGCGACGGCCTCGACAGCGCCCTACCGGCACTCCGAGAAGAGGCAGAAATCAGGCGTGCTCGGGGCAGTAGTTCTGCGCGGCGATCCGGGCGAACTCCGCGGCACGCTGCAGCGTGAAGCCGGGGTTGGTGGTCTGCACGGCGACCACGGTGTCCATCGGGGAGAGTCCGGCGTCCATCAGCTGACACACCGAGTGACCGGCCGAGATGGCCACCTGGTCCGAGCCCTTGTGGCTCAGGCCGGCGCCGGTCAGCTGGGTGAGAAAGGCCGCGTCGCTGCCGACCGGTTCTGCGTGCGCCGGGGCCGCCAGACCGACCATGGCGGTGAGGCCCGCCAGCAGCAGAAACCGTTTCATAGCTCGTAGTGTGCTGAGCATTCGTTAATAACATGTTACGGACCGTTTACTCCGCCGGATCCAGATGTTAAATCCGCGTTACCGGCCCCTCACCACCCCCAGCTCGGCGGTCGCCAGAATGGCTGATGAGGACTAAAAATGTTGCCCTTCAAGCCAATTGACAACCAGCCATGCTGGACCGAAATGGCAGCGACCCCGCACCCCCGCCCCAGAGTGACCTGGACCACGCGGGCGGGACGCGAAAGCCCTTCGGCGAACGTCCAATACCGCCACGCACGGCATTTGCATCCAAGCCGTCGTTCGGTCTCGAGCCCACGAGACCGTGACGCCTCACACACCGCGAAACCACCGCCCCCGAGGTGCATGTAAAGAGTTCCGACACCGCCGTTAAGAAGCGGTTAACCAGCTTTCACAATCGCCCACTGATGCGCAACGGTGATCCCAGGAGTCGGTTCGTCACCGGCCTCCGTAAGGAGAACCCCATGTCTTTCGTGACCACCCAGCCGGAGGCGCTGGCATCCGCGGCCAGCACCCTGCAGGCGATCGGCGCTGCGCTCAACGCCCAGAACGCCGCGGCGTCCGCTCCCACCACCGGCGTCGCTCCCGCGGCCGCCGACGAGGTCTCGGCCCTGACCGCCGCGCAGTTCGCCGCGCACGCCGGCCTGTACCAGACGGTCGCCGCGCAGGCTTCGGCCATTCACGACATGTTCGTGGCCACGCTCAAGACCAGCTCCGAGTCGTACGCGGCCACCGAGGCCGCGAACGCGGCAGCGGCGGGTTAGGCGGCAATCATGTGGGACTACGGAGCACTGCCCCCCGAGATCAACTCCGGGCGCATCTACAGCGGACCGGGATCGACCCCGATGCTGACCGCCGCCGCGGCCTGGCGCGGACTGGCTGCCGAACTGAGCGCAGCCGCCCACTCCTACGAGACGGTGATCACCGAACTGTCGGGTGAGGAATGGCTGGGCCCGGCGTCGTCATCGATGGCCGCAGCCGCGGCCCCCTACATCGCCTGGATGAACGACACCGCCGCACTGGCCGAACAGGCCGCTGTCCAGGCCACCTCCGCCGCCGCCGCCTTCGAGACGGCACGGGCGGCCACGGTGCCGCCGGCGGCGGTCACCACCAACCGGGTGCAACAGGCGGCGCTGGTCTCGACCAACATCCTCGGCATCAACACCCCCGCGATCGCGGCTCTCGACGCCCACTACGCGCAGATGTGGGCCCAAGACGCCGCGGCCATGTACAGCTACGCCAGCGGTTCGGCCGCCGCGACGCAGGTCACCCCGTTCAACGAGCCAGCCCAGACCACCAACTCGGCGGGACTGGCCAACCAGGGGGCCGCGGTCGCCCAGGCCGGCGGCTCCAGCACCGCCAACAGCACCGCGCAGACGGCGCAGATGATTTCGTCGCTGCCGAACGCCCTGCAGAGCATGGCCGCGCCGGCCGCCTCGACCGACTGGATCGAGCAGGTCATCGAATTCCTCTACAACGACCCGGTGAACGGCTACGCGTTCCTGTTCGGCACCCCGCTGTACAACCTGTTCAACACCGCCGGCACCGGCGCGGCCTTCATTCCGTCCGCGCTGCTGCCAAGCCTCATCGGTTTCATGACCGGCGGCGGCTTCAGCGGCACCACCGGCAGTGCGCTCGGAGGCGGTCTGGGAGCGGCGTTGAGCCCCGGTGGTGCGCTCGGCGCGTTGGGTGCACTCGGCGGAGGCCTGTCCAGCGGCGTCAGCAGCGCGTTCGGGGTCAGCGCGGTCACCCCGGCCGTCACCGCCGGCATGGGGAAAGCGTCGCTGGTCGGAACGTCGTTCTCGGCCCCGGCGAGCTGGGCGGCCGCCACCCCGGGCGCCGCAGCGCTCACCAGCGGGCCCGGTGGTTGGGCGGTCCCCACCGAGACCCACAACAACATGGCCTCCATGCCTCCCCCGGTTCCGACCGGCGTCGGGCAGCGCGGCATGAACTACGGCACGCCGCGTTACGGGTTCCGGCCCAAATTCATGCCCAAGCCGATGGTGGTCTAGGAGCAACGATGATCGACTACGCACTGCTGTCGCCGGAGATCAACTCCGGGCGTCTGTACGCCGGTCCCGGCTCCACGCCGATGATGACCGCCGCCTCCGCCTGGCGCGGGCTGGCCGCGGAGATCTCCTCGGCGTTGACCTCGTACGAAACGACGATCACCCAGCTCGTCGACGAGGAGTGGATGGGTCCGGCATCGGCCTCGATGTCGGCGGCCACCAAGCCGTATCTGGCGTGGATGGCCGACACGGCGACCAAGGCCGAGGAGGCGGCCACCCAGGCCACCGCCGCAGCGGCCGCGTTCGAGGCGGCCCACGCGGCCACCCCTCCCCCGGCGGTGATCGCCGCCAATCGCGCCCAGCAGAAGCAACTGGTGGCAACCAACGTCGTCGGCCAGAACTCGGCCGCCATCATGGCAAGCGACGCACAGTATTTCGAGATGTGGGCTCAGGCCACCGACGTCATGTACAGCTACGCCGCGTCCTCGGCGACGGCGACCAAGGTCACCCCGTTCAGTGAGCCCACCCAGACCACGAACCCGGACGGAACGGCCAATCAGGCCACCGCAGTGAGTCAAGCCACTGGAAACACCGCCGCCAACAACACCGCGCAGACGGCGCAGGCCATTTCATCGCTGCCGAACACGCTGCAGACGCTGACCTCGCCGGGTCCCGCGGACGCCGGCCTGCCCCCGCCCACGCTCGCCGGACTGCTCGAAGCGATCGGCCGGAACGCGTCGATCAATGGTGCTGTGTCACTGGTGACTTACCCGCTCAACGGCCTGATGAGCTTCACCGGAACCTCCGCAGCATTCACCCCCGCCAGTTTGATCCCGACCATGACCACGTTCTTCTCCGGCGGTGGTTTCAACGCCCTCGGCGGTGGCGCGGCAGGTGCCGGTATCGGCGCCCTGCTGGCCCCCGGTGGTCCGCTGAGCAGCCTGGGGGCGCTGGGCGGCGCTTCCGCCTTCGCGGCGAGCGCCCAGACCGTGACAGCCGGCGTGGGTCAGGCCACCCTGGTCGGCGAGCTGTCCACACCAGCGACGTGGGCCGCAGCGGTTCCCGCTGCCGGTGCCGTCGACACGGCCGCCGCCTTGCAGGGCAGCAGTTGGGCCGCCGCGCCGGAAGAGATCGAGTCGATGGCGGCCATGCCCGGCGGGATGCCGATGGGCGCCGAGCGGGGCGGCTTCGGCCTGAGCACCCCGCGCTACGGCTTCAAACTGACCGTCATGGCCCGTCCGGTAGTTGCCGGGTAGACCCCCTCACCGCAAAGCGGAACCGCAGAAAAGGAGACAAAGCAGTGGCAACACGTTTTATGACTGATCCGGACGCGATGCGTTCGATGGCGGGCCGTTTTGATGTGCACGCGCAGACGGTGGAGGACGAG